>NZ_JBEXXQ010000030.1:0-128390 GCF_040630525.1 Streptomyces sp. NPDC005799 | reverse complement strand
CGCCGCACCGGCCGAGGCGGTCACCATCGTTCCCGCGTCCAGGACCGCCCCGACCAAGCGAAAATCCAAGGCCACCACTTAAAGCAGCGGCATTGGGGCTAGCCCCACCCTCGGGAGGGGGAACCGGGGGTCACGGCGAGACGATCGTCGCGACGATGGCGATGATCACGAAGATGGCGAAGAACGAGCCGAAGACCATGAGCATCTTCTTCTGGCCGTTCTGGGGGTTCGGGTCGAGCACTGGCATACGGCCAGTCTCGCACCCCCCGGCCGCGCCGGATCCGCCGGGGTGAGCTCAGCGGGCGGCGGCCTCGTCCTCCACCGTGCGGTCGCGGCCCGCCAGGACGCCGACCACCATCTGCGGGATCATCAGCGCGGCCATGAGGGCGATCGGCAGGCCCCAGCCGCCGCTGTGCTGGTAGAGCACGCCGACCAGCAGGGGGCCGGGGATGGAGATGAGGTAGCCGACGCTCTGCGCGAAGGCCGACAGCTGGGCGACGCCCGCCCCGGTCCGGGCTCGCATGCCGACCATCGTCAGCGCCAGCGGAAAAGCGCAGTTGGCGACGCCGATCAGGAGGGCCCAGGCCCAGGCGCCGCCGGCGGGCGCGAGATACAGGCCCGCGTACCCGGCCAGGCCGCAGGCGCCGAGCGCCAGCACGATCGGGCCCTGTTGGGGCAGCCGGGTGGCCACGCGCGGGATGACGAAGGCCAGCGGCACGCCCATGACCATCGTGACGGCGAGCAGCAGTCCGGCCGTGCTCGCGGACACCCCGGCGTCCCGGAAGATCTGCGCCATCCAGCCCATCGTGATGTAGGCGGCAGTGGCCTGCAGCCCGAAGAAGACGGCCAGCGCCCAGGCAGTACGGCTGCGGGTGATCCGCAGCGCGGGCGCCTCCACGCGCGCGTGCTGCCGTGCCGGGTCGGCGGGCGGCGCGCCCCGCTCCCGTACGAACGGGATCCACGGCAGTACGGCCGTCGCCGCGAGCCCCGCCCACACCGCGAGCCCGGTCTGCCAGCTGCCGCCCAGGACGTCCGTCATGGGCACCGTCACCGCCGCCGCGGCCGAGGTGCCCAGGGCGAGGGCCATGGAGTACAGGCCGGTCATGGAGCCGACGCGGTCCGGGAACCAGCGCTTGACGATGACCGGCATCAGGACGTTGCTGACGGCGATGCCCATGAGGGCGAGCGCGCTGGCGGCCAGGAAGCCCGCCGTACCGCCCGCGTACGGCCGTATCAGCAGACCCGCGGTGATGGCCACCATGCCCGCGCAGACGACCGCTCCCGGGCCGAACCGGCGGGCGAGGCGCGGGGCCGTGACGCCGAAGACGGCGAAACAGAGCGGGGGCACCGAGGTGAGGAGTCCGGTCACGCTGCCGCTCATGCCGAGCCCGTCGCGGACCTCTTCCAGGAGCGCGCCGAGGCTGGTGATGGCGGGGCGGAGGTTGAGCGCCGACAGGACGATGCCGATGACCAGCACGCGCATCGTCCACGCGCGCGTGACGGGCCGCCCGGGGTCCTGGCCGACCGAGCTGCGCGCGGTTTCGGACGTCATCGTCGTTGTTTCCTCGCTCTGCATGCCACCTATCATAGAATCATAGGATGACCCGCTGTCCATCCCTTGGCCGGTCGCACCCGGCCACCTCGTGCGAAGGTGTGCCATGCCCCTGAGCCATCCCCGCCGTTCCGCCCTGTCCGAGCAGGTCATCGCCGCGCTGCGCAACCAGATCACCTCGGGCGAGTGGCCGGTCGGCTCCCGCATCCCGACCGAGCCGGAGCTGGTCGAACAGCTCGGGGTGGCCCGCAACACGGTCCGTGAGGCCGTCCGCGCGCTGGCGCACAACGGCCTGCTGGACATCCGCCAGGGCTCGGGCACCTATGTGGTGGCGACCAGCGAGCTGGCCGGTGTGATGCACCGCCGCTTCGCCGACGCCGACCCCCGGCACATCGCCGAGCTGCGCTCCACGCTGGAGTCTGCCGCGGCGAGCCTGGCGGCCGAGCGGCGCACGGAGAAGGACCTCAAGCAGCTCGACACGCTGCTGGTGCGCCGCGAGGGGGCCTGGGAGTCGGGTGACGCGGAGGCGTTCGTGACAGCCGACGCCACCTTCCACCTCGCGGTGGTCTCCGCCTCCCACAACGACGTCATGACCGCGATGTACGCCGACCTGGGCGAGGTGCTGCGGGACTGGCTGCGTGAGGACGTGGGCGGCGCGCTGAACCCGGAGTCGTACATGGAGCACACGCGGCTGGTCGACGCGATCCGCGCGGGTGACGCGGAGGCGGCCGGCTCGGCGGCCGCCAGCTATCCGTTCCTGTGCCGTCCGGGGCGGTTCACCGCTTCTGGTGGGTGATCCACGCCGAGCGGACCTCCTCCCAGCAGCGCCCGGTGAGCCGTACGGTCATGGCGGGCCCGGCGTCGACGGTGGCGCTGTCGGTGTCGAGATCCCACCACCGCTCGCACTCCACGTGCAGGCTGACGCCGTCGGTCTGCGGATAGGGGTTGTGGCAGTACGCGGTCACATGGGACCCGGTGACCTTGGTACGGCACTCGGCCCCGAAGGGCTCCGCCGGAGCGGGGCGCTTCACACGCGCGTGGGGCACCGCCTCGTAGGGCAGGCACAGGACGAGTACGACGGCTGCGGTCGCTGAGGCCAGGCTGCGGGACAGGCGCACAAGGGGACCTCCTCGGCCGGGCTCGGGAGGGGGAGCGTGTGGTGCACGCTTCATCCAGCATGCGCGGTTGCCCGCCCGGTCCGCCCGGCCGGCTAGCCCGGACGAGTGACACGCGAGGGCCCGCGTCCCGTAGGACGCGGGCCCTCGTTCTCTCGGCTCGGCCCAGCGGCAGTGTCAGGCTCCGATGGCGTGCAGACCGCCGTCCACATGGACGATCTCGCCCGTGGTCTTCGGGAACCAGTCGCTCAGCAGGGCGACGACTCCCTTGCCGGCCGGCTCCGGGTCCTTGATGTCCCACTCCAGCGGGGAGCGGCTGTCCCAGACGGAGGCCAGCTCGCCGAAGCCCGGGATGGACTTGGCGGCCATGGAGCCGATCGGGCCCGCGGAGATGAGGTTGCAGCGGATGTTCTGCTTGCCCAGGTCGCGCGCGAGGTAGCGGCTGGTGGCCTCCAGGGCGGCCTTGGCCGGACCCATCCAGTCGTACTGGGGCCAGGCGAAGGACGCGTCGAAGGTGAGGCCGACGACGGAGCCGCCGTTCTGCATCAGCGGCAGGCAGGCCATGGTCAGCGACTTCAGGGAGTACGCCGAGACGTGCATGGCCGTGGCCACCGACTCGAACGGCGTGTTCAGGAAGTTGCCGCCGAGCGCGTCCTGCGGTGCGAAGCCGATGGAGTGCACGACGCCGTCGAGCCCGCCGAGCTCCTCGCCGACCAGGTCGGCCAGCCGGGCCAGGTGCTCGTCGTTGGTGACGTCGAGCTCGATGACCTTGGTGGGCTTGGGGAGCTTCTTGGCGATGCGCTCGGTCAGCGTGGGCCGCGGGAACGCGGTCAGGATGATCTCGGCGCCCTGCTCCTGGGCCAGCTTGGCGGTGTGGAAGGCGATGGAGGACTCCATCAGCACACCGGTGATCAGGACGCGCTTGCCCTCGAGGATTCCGCTCATGGTGTTCAGTGACCCATTCCCAGTCCGCCGTCAACGGGGATGACGGCTCCAGTGATGTACGAGGCGTCGTCCGAGGCGAGGAACCGCACCGTCGCGGCGACCTCCTCGGGCCGCGCGTAGCGGCCGAGCGGCACCTGGGCCACGATGCCCGCGCGCTGCTCGTCGGTGAGCACCTTGGTCATGTCGGTGTCGACGAAACCGGGCGCGACGACGTTGAAGGTGATGTTGCGCGAGCCCAGCTCACGGGCGAGGGAACGCGCGAAGCCGACCAGGGCGGCCTTGGAGGCGGCGTAGTTGGCCTGACCGGCCGAGCCGAGGAGCCCCACGACCGACGAGATGAGGACGACCCGGCCCTTCTTGGCGCGCAGCATGCCGCGGTTGGCGCGCTTGACCACGCGGAAGGTGCCGGTGAGGTTGGTGTCGAGGACGGACGTGAAGTCCTCCTCGGACATACGCATCAGGAGCTGGTCCTTGGTGACGCCGGCGTTGGCGATGAGGACCTCGACCGGACCGTGCTGGGCCTCGATCTCCTTGTAGGCCTGCTCCACCTGCTCGGTGTCGGTGATGTCGCACTTGACGGCCAGGAAGCCGGCCGGCGGCTCCCCGGAGCGGTATGTGATCGCGACCTTGTCGCCGGCGTCGGCGAACGCGCGGGCGATGGCGAGGCCGATGCCCCGGTTGCCTCCGGTGACGAGAACCGAGCGGCTCAACGGATCACCCTTTCGATAGGGGTCTGACACACCCGCCCAACACCTGGTGACAGGCGGCTTCAGTCGAAAACCTATCGGGCCGGTCGCGCCTGAGGACATTCGGGCACCGACAGTGGCGTACGGGACTCACTGTCGGGTCTCTACAGAATCGTCCCGACAGCGGCCCGAAACCTGTGGTCGGCGGGCCCGCCGGCGCGACATGATCGGGGCAACCGCCGGTCCGGTCAGGTCACGACAGTCAAGGAGAGACCTCGGTGCCTCATACCATCGACGAAGCCTTCACGGCCCTACCCCTGCGCGCCCTCGCCGACGCGGCGCTGGCACGCGCGCGTGCGCTGGGCGCCGAGCACGCCGACTTCCGGTTCGAGCGAGTGCGCAGCGCCTCCTGGCGGCTGCGGGACGCCAAGCTCGCCGGTTCGTCGGACACCACCGACCTCGGGTACGCGGTGCGGGTCGTGCACGGGGGCACCTGGGGCTTCGCGTCCGGGGTGGATCTGACGCTCGACGCGGCGGCCAAGGTGGCCTCGCAGGCGGTGGCGATGGCCAAGCTGTCCGCCCAGGTGATCAGGGCGGCCGGCTCGGACGAGCGCGTGGAACTGGCGGACGAGCCCGTGCACGCCGACAGGACATGGATCTCGTCGTACGAGATCGACCCGTTCACCGTGCCGGACGAGGAGAAGGCGGCGCTGCTGGCCGACTGGAGTTCGCGGCTGCTGGCGTCGAACGGAGTCAACCATGTCGACGCCTCACTGCTGACCGTGCACGAGAACAAGTTCTACGCCGACACCGCGGGGACCGTGACCACCCAGCAGCGGGTACGGCTGCATCCGTCGCTGACGGCCGTGTCGGTCGACGAGTCCAGCGGCGAGTTCGACTCGATGCGGACGATCGCGCCGCCGGTCGGACGCGGCTGGGAATACCTCACGGGCACCGGCTGGGACTGGGAGGGCGAGCTGGAGCAGATCCCGGAGCTGCTCGCCGAGAAGATGCGGGCGCCGAGCGTCGAGGCGGGTCTGTACGACCTGGTCGTCGACCCGTCCAACCTGTGGCTGACCATCCACGAGTCCATCGGCCATGCCACCGAGCTGGACCGCGCGCTCGGCTACGAGGCCGCCTACGCCGGCACCTCCTTCGCCACCTTCGACCAGCTCGGCAAGCTCAGGTACGGCTCCGAGCTGATGAACGTCACCGGCGACCGCACCGCCGAGCACGGACTCGCGACCATCGGGTACGACGACGAGGGCGTCGAGGGCCAGTCCTGGGACCTGGTGAAGGACGGCAGGCTCGTCGGCTACCAGCTGGACCGGCGCATCGCCAGGCTGACCGGCTTCGAGCGGTCGAACGGCTGCGCCTTCGCGGACTCCCCCGGCCATGTGCCGGTGCAGCGCATGGCCAACGTGTCGCTGCGTCCGGATCCGGCGGGGATGTCGACGGACGATCTGATCGGCAGCGTGGACCGCGGGATCTACGTCGTCGGGGACCGGTCGTGGTCGATCGACATGCAGCGCTACAACTTCCAGTTCACCGGCCAGCGGTTCTTCCGGATCGAGAACGGGCGGATCACCGGGCAGCTGCGGGACGTGGCCTACCAGGCGACGACCACCGACTTCTGGGGCTCCATGGCCGCGGTGGGCGGCCCGCAGACGTACGTCCTCGGGGGCGCCTTCAACTGCGGCAAGGCCCAGCCGGGCCAGGTGGCCGCCGTCTCGCACGGCTGCCCCTCGGCGCTCTTCAAGGGCGTCAACATCCTCAACACGACGCAGGAGGCCGGTCGATGAGCGCCAGTGCAGGCATCGGCTGGGGGTCCGGGGGTCATCCCCCGGTGAAGCACAGTCCCAACACGACGCAGGAGGCCGGTCGATGAGCGCCCGCACCCACAAGCCCCACGAGATCGTCGAGCGGGCGCTGGAGTTGTCCACCGCCGACGGCTGTGTCGTCATCGCCGACGAGCACTCCACCGCCAACCTGCGCTGGGCGGGCAACGCGCTCACCACCAACGGCGTGACCCGCGGCCGTACGCTCACGGTCGTCGCGACCGTCGACGGCAAGGAGGGCACCGCCTCCGGTGTCGTCTCCCGCTCGGCGGTGACCGTGGACGAGCTGGCGTCCCTGGTGCGGGCCGCCGAGGCCGCCGCCCGCAGCGCCGGGCCCGCCGAGGACGCGCAGCCGCTGGTGGCGGGCGTACCCGCGTCCCCCGACTTCGCGGACGCGCCCGCGGAGACCACCTCCGCCGTCTTCGCCGACTTCGCGCCCGCGCTGGGCGAGGCCTTCGCACGCGCGCGTGCCGGCGGGCGCGAGCTGTACGGCTTCGCCAACCACGAGCTGGTGACGAGCTACGTCGGTACGTCGACGGGGCTGCGCCTGCGTCACGACCAGCCCAACGGCACCCTGGAGCTGAACGCAAAGTCGCCGGACCGTACACGCTCGGCGTGGGCGGGCCGGTCGACACGGGACTTCAAGGACGTCGACCCGGCGGCACTGGACGCCGAGCTCGCCGTCCGCCTCGGCTGGGCGGAGCGGCGCGTCGAGCTGCCGGCCGGGCGGTACGAGACGCTGCTGCCGCCGACCGCGGTGGCCGACCTGCTGATCTACCAGCTGTGGTCGGCGTCCGGCCGGGACGCGGTCGAGGGGCGCACGGTGTTCTCCAGGCCGGGCGGCGGCACGCGCGTGGGCGATCGGCTGACCGAGCTGCCGCTGACCCTGCGCAGTGATCCGAACGAGCCGGGACTGGAGTCGGCGCCCTTCGTGATCGCGCATTCCTCCGGGGGCGACCAGTCGGTGTTCGACAACGGACTTCCGCTCACGGCCACCGACTGGGTTCGGGACGGCGAGCTGCGGCACCTCACGACCACCCGGCACAGCGCGGGCCTGACCGGGCTGCCGGTGGCTCCCGCCATCGAGAATCTCATCCTGACCGGCGGCGAGGACCGCTCGCTGGAGGAGATGGTCGCCGACACCGGGCGCGGGCTGCTGCTGACCTGCCTCTGGTACATCCGGGAGGTCGACCCGGCCACCCTGCTGCTCACCGGCCTGACCCGGGACGGCGTCTACCTCGTCGAGAACGGCGAGGTGACCGGTGAGGTCAACAACTTCCGGTTCAACGAGTCCCCGGTCGACCTGCTGGGCCGGGCCACCGAGGCCGGGCGCACGGAAAAGACGCTGCCGCGGGAGTGGAGCGACTGGTTCACTAGGGCTGCGATGCCCGCGCTGCGGGTGCCCGACTTCAATATGAGCTCTGTCAGTCAGGGCGTATAACCTCGTAGCCGGTGGTCGCGCGACCGCCCGAAGATCATCAAGGAGATACGAGAACCGTGACGGACATCGTCGACGAACTGAAGTGGCGCGGGCTGATCGCCCTCTCCACTGACGAGGACGCATTGCGCAAGGCGTTCGCGGACGGTCCCGTCACGTTCTATTGCGGCTTCGACCCGACCGCGCCCAGCCTGCACCTCGGCAACCTCGTGCAGATCCTGACGATGCGCCGGATCCAGGACGCGGGCAACCGTCCGCTGGGCCTGGTCGGGGGGGCCACCGGTCTGATCGGTGACCCGAAGCCCAACGCCGAGCGCACACTGAACTCGCCCGAGGTCGTCGCGGGCTGGGTGGAGCGGCTGCGCGCGCAGATCGCCCCGCTGCTGGACTTCGACGGGCCGAACGCCGCGGTCATGGTCAACAACCTGGACTGGACCCAGGGGATGTCGGCCATCGAGTTCCTGCGGGACGTCGGCAAGCACTTCCGCGTGAACAAGATGATCGCCAAGGAGGCCGTCGCCCGGCGTCTGGAGTCCCAGGAGGGCATCAGCTACACCGAGTTCAGCTACCAGATCCTGCAGGGCATGGACTTCCTGGAGCTGTACCGGCGGTACGGCTGCACGCTGCAGACCGGCGGCAGCGACCAGTGGGGCAACCTCACCTCGGGCACGGACCTGATCCACAAGGTCGAGCCCGACGCCGTGGTGCACGCGCTGGGCACGCCGCTGATCACCAAGGCCGACGGCACCAAGTTCGGCAAGACCGAGTCCGGCACGGTCTGGCTGGACGCCGAGATGACGACGCCGTACGCCTTCTACCAGTTCTGGCTGAACGCGGACGACCGGGACGTCTCCAAGTTCCTGCGCATCTTCAGCTTCCGGTCCCGTGCGGAGATCGAGGAGTTGGAGAAGCAGACCGAGGAGCGACCGCAGGCGCGGGCCGCTCAGCGGGCGCTGGCGGAGGAGCTGACGACGCTGGTGCACGGCGCCGAGCAGACGGCCGCGGTGATCGCCGCGTCGAAGGCGCTGTTCGGACAGGGTGAGCTGGCGGAGCTGGACGAGCGGACGCTGTCGGCGGCGCTGTCCGAGGTGCCGCACATCGAGGTCGCCGAGCTCGGCCCGGTCGTGGACCTGTTCGCCGAGGTCGGTCTGGTGGCCAGCAAGTCGGCCGCGCGGCGGACGGTGAAGGAGGGCGGGGCCTACGTGAACAACGTCAAGGTCGCCTCCGAGGACGCCGCCGCGGCCAAGGAGGACCTGTTGCACGGGCGGTGGCTGGTGCTGCGCCGGGGCAAGAAGAACCTGGCTGCGGTCGAGGTGACGTCCGCCTGAACGCTCCGCTGGATGTGCCGGCATGTGCCGTCGGTCGTCCGCGGCGCCGTCGTGGTCGGTCGCGCCCCGCGGGGCAGCCGCATGTCGATACGGCCTCGCGGCCCCTGGGGGCGCTACCGAACCGCAGCGGCTTTCACCAGGTCCGCTGCGCCGACGGATGAAGGACCGGGCTCCCGTGCGGTGCGTGGAGCCCGGCCCTGTTCTGTCAGGCCGCCTGTTTGCGCTTGCCCAGCGTCGCCATGTACAGCATGTCGACCACGAAGACGATGATGATCGCGGCCACGAGCTGGAAGGCGTGGCGGCTCCAGTCGATGCCGGGGGTCGACTCCACCCCGACCGCGCGTGCGATCGCGTTGCCGACGATCGCGCCGAGCATGCCGCAGATGGTGGTCAGCCAGAGAGGACTGTGCTGCTTGCCGGGGATGATCGCCTTGGCGATCAGGCCCAGCACGAATCCCACGATGATCGCCCACAACCAGCCCATGACTGCCTCCTTGTACGGCTCGAGGTGAGCTCTGGGGCCAGTCTTCGCCCGTACGCCGTACGGCGCATGTCGGGTGCCGCCGTACGCGCTACGGCCGATGCCGTTCGCCCAGGCGGGAGGTGACCCGGTCTCGTAGGCGACGCAGGCGCGGCGTAACGTTGGAGTGGTCCGGACCTCGTACCCCGGCCGGGGTCGGACCGAGCACGGGGCGGTGCGGGGCCGATGCGGGCGGATGGTGGAATGTGATGCGGAAGCAGCATGGCGGTGGCAACGGCCAGGTGTTCCGGATCACCGGGGCCCGGACGGGACTCCACGAGGACGTACGCGGTCGGCAGCGGCGGTACGTGATCTCGATGTCGATCCGTACGGTGGCGGTGATTCTCGCGGCCTCACTGTGGAACGTCGAACGGCCTGTCGCGATCGTTGCGTTGGTACTGGGAGCGGTGCTGCCCTATATCGCGGTGGTGATCGCGAACGCGGGGCGGGAGAACGCGCCGTCGCTTCCGACGACGTTCGTGACCGTGCCGATGCGTCCGATGATCACACCGTCACGGACGAATGACGGTTTCGCGGAACCCGTCCCGGAAGATGTCGCGACGGAGCCCGGGCCGGGCGTACGAAGCGAGCCGCGCGACCGGACCTGAGCGGCGCGCAGGTGTCGTAAGCGGAAGGCGACTACGCGCCAAGCTCAAGAAAAGCTCAGATCAATCATGTTGTTCCAGTGCCGGGCGACGGGTTACCCGTGACATACTTCGTAGGCGCTCCGCATCCCCCGTCGGAGCGACAGACCGACGCCGGGCAGCTCCCCCCGTGGCTGCTCGGCGTCGCCTTTTGTGCAGCGGTTGTGAGACGAATCTGTGAGTGACGAGACCACCCCGATCTGCTCCGCCAAGGGCTGTCGTGTCGACGCCGTGTGGGTGCTGGCGTGGAACAATCCGAAGATCCACACGCCGGAGCGGCGCAAGACCTGGCTCGCCTGTGAGGAGCACCGGGAGCATCTGTCGCAGTTCCTCGGGGTGCGGGGGTTCCTGAAGGATGTCGTGCCGCTCTCGGAGTGGGAAGCGGCCGCCGGGGCCTAGCCGCCGATCAACCGCCGATCGCCGACATCGGCCTGTCCGGCTGGACGAAGGACGGGTCGTCCAGGCCGGCGCCCGCCTTCTTGCCCCACATCGCCAGGCGCCAGATGCGGGCGATCTCCTCGTCCGGGGAGCCGTCACGCAGGGCGGCCCGCAGGTCGGTCTCCTCCCGGGCGAACAGGCAGGTGCGTATCTGGCCGTCGGCGGTGAGACGGGTGCGGTCGCAGGCCGCGCAGAAGGGGCGGGTGACGGAGGCGATGACGCCCACGCGGTGCGGGCCGCCGTCGACCAGCCAGCGCTCGGCGGGGGCCGAGCCGCGCTCGTCCGCGCCTTCGGGGGTGAGGTCGAAGCGGGTCCGCAGGGAGGCCAGGATGTCGCCCGCCGTGACCATGCCCTCGCGCTTCCAGCCGTGCTGGGCGTCCAGGGGCATCTGCTCGATGAAGCGCAGTTCGTAGTCGTGCGCGACGGCCCAGGCCAGCAGGTCCGGGGCCTCGTCGTCGTTCAGGCCGGGCATCAGGACCGAGTTGACCTTCACCGGGGTCAGTCCGGCCTCGCGGGCGGCTTCGAGGCCGTCGAGGACGTCCTGGTGGCGGCTGCGGCGGGTGAGGGTCTTGAAGACGTCCGGGCGCAGGGTGTCGAGGGAGACGTTGACCCGGTCCAGGCCGGCCGCCTTCAGGGCCGTCGCGGTGCGCCTCAGGCCGATGCCGTTGGTGGTGAGGGACATCTGCGGGCGGGGATCCAGCCGGGCGACGCGCTCCACGATGCCGACCAGGCCGGGGCGCAGCAGGGGCTCGCCGCCGGTGAAGCGGACCTCCTCGATGCCCAGTGAGGTGACGGCGATGTCGATCAGGCGGACGATCTCGTCGTCGGTGAGCAGGTCGGGTTTGGCCAGCCACTGCAGGCCCTCCTCGGGCATGCAGTACGTACAGCGGAGGTTGCACCGGTCGGTCAGCGAGACCCTCAGGTCGGTGGCCACTCGGCCGTAGGTGTCGATGAGCACGTGGGCCCCCTCCCTCGTAGCGGTTCGGTGCGGGCGGATCAGCGCCGTTGGGTCTTTTCCTGTCACTTGCGAGCCTACGTGACACGACTGACAACGACAGCCGCCCGATCCCACGAGGTGCGGCGCGGCCGCGTCGTAGGGATCTACGACGCGGCCGCTGCGAGGGGGTGGTGCGGGGGTTCTCAGTGGGCTCCGGTGCCGGTGAGGGACCGGACCTCCAGTTCGGCGTACTTGCCGGCGTCCGGCTCCTCCTTGGAGAGGTAGGTGCCGAGGATGCCGAGCAGGAAGCCGACCGGGATCGAGATGATGCCGGGGTTCTCCAGCGGGAACCAGTGGAAGTCGACGTCCGGGAACATCGACGTCGGCTTGCCCGAGACGACCGGCGAGAACAGCACCAGGCCGACCGCGGTGACCAGGCCGCCGTAGATCGACCACAGGGCTCCGGAGGTGGTGAACCGCTTCCAGAAGAGGCTGTAGAGGATCGTGGGGAGGTTGGCGGAGGCGGCGACCGCGAAGGCGAGGGCGACCAGACCGGCCACGTTCAGGTCGCGGGCGAGGGCGCCCAGGACGATGGAGACCGCGCCGATGCCGACGGTCGCCCAGCGGGCCGCGCCGATCTCCTGCTTCTCGGTCGCCTGGCCCTTCCTGATGACGTTCGCGTAGATGTCGTGCGCGAAGGAGGAGGACGAGGCCAGGGTCAGGCCCGCGACGACCGCGAGGATCGTGGCGAACGCGACCGCGGAGATGGTGGCGAGCAGGATCGCGCCCCAGTTGGAGTCCACGCCCCCGAGGTGCAGGGCGAGCAGGGGTGCGGCCGTGTTGCCCGCCTTGTTGGAGGCGATGATCTCGTCGGGCTTGATCAGCGCGGCGGCGCCGAAGCCCAGGGCGAGGGTCATCAGGTAGAAGGCGCCGATCAGGCCGATCGCCCAGATCACGGACTTACGGGCGGCCTTGGCGGTCGGCACCGTGTAGAAGCGGATCAGGATGTGCGGCAGGCCGGCGGTGCCCAGGACCAGGGCGATGCCGAGGGAGATGAAGTCCAGCTTGGTGGTGCCCGTGGCGCCGTACTTCAGGCCGGGCTCCAGGAAGGCGGCGCCCTTGCCGCTGTTGTCGGCGGCGGAGCCGAGCAGGTCGGAGACGTTGAAGTGGAACTTCAGCAGCACCAGGAAGGTCAGCAGCAGCGCGCCCGCGATCAGCAGGACCGCCTTGACCATCTGCACCCAGGTGGTGCCCTTCATGCCGCCGATGGTGACGTACACGATCATCAGGACGCCGACCAGGGCGACGATGCCGATCTTGCCGCCGTCGCTGGTGATGCCGAGCAGCAGGGAGACCAGGACGCCCGCGCCCGCCATCTGGGCCAGCAGGTAGAAGATCGAGACGACGATGGTGGACGTACCGGCCGCCGTGCGCACCGGGCGCTGGCGCATGCGGTAGGCGAGGACGTCGCCCATGGTGTAACGGCCGGAGTTGCGCAGCGGTTCGGCGACCAGGAGCAGGGCGACCAGCCAGGCGACCAGGAAGCCGATGGAGTACAGGAAGCCGTCGTAGCCGAAGAGGGCGATGGCGCCGGCGATGCCGAGGAAGGACGCGGCGGACATGTAGTCGCCGGAGACGGCGAGGCCGTTCTGGAAGCCGGTGAACTGGCGTCCGCCGGCGTAGAAGTCGGCGGCGTCCTTGGTCTGGCGGCCGGCCCAGACGGTGATGACGAGGGTCGCGGCGACGAACACCGCGAACAGGGTGATGATCAGCGGGCGGTGCTGGCTCGCCTCGCCCGCGGCGAGCAGGGTGTGCTGCGCGGGGCTCATGCGCCGCCCTCCATCCGGGTCTTGATGGCCTCGGCCTTGGGGTCGAGCTGGGCGGCGGCGTGCCGCGAGTACCACCAGGCGATCAGGAACGTGGTCAGGAACTGGGCGAGGCCCAGGACGAGGGCCACGTTGATGTTGCCGACCACCTGGGTGCCCATGAAATCGTCCGCGTAGTTCGACAGCAGCACGTACAGCAGGTACCAGGCGATGAAGCCGATGGTGAGCGGGAAGGCGAACGAGCGGTGGGAGCGGCGCAGTTCACCGAACTCCGCGCTCTCCTGCACCGTCACGAACTCCTCGGTGGAGGGGAGTTGGGCCTGGGTATTCGAGGGGGGCGGTGTCTCGGTGGCCACGGAGTCTCCTCGCGTTGCGGATGCGGGCGGGACGGGGTCGGGGCGAGTGTCCTCGCGGTCCCTGTCCAAGGTCACGGCGCCACGCGAGGACAGGTTCAACGTCCTTGACCTCTTTCCGAACTGACGTTGGGGAACTCATTGCTGACCAGGGACTTCGGAGGATAGTTTTCGCCCTGGACCGCCCGTCATGTACCTGCCCGAGCACCACCTGTGTCTCGGGCGGTTTTCGTATCCGGATGATGTGGAGACCCCATGGCTCATCTGCGTTCCAGACGCCGGCTCGCCCTCGCGGTGCCGGTCGCGCTGTCGCTGACCGCCTCGCTCGGCTTCCTCCCCGCGGCCGCGCAGGCCGCCCCGCGCGCGGAGTCCGCTTCCCAGGCCGCCGCCGCGGACACCTACGCCTACCTCGTCAACACGAAGACGGACCCTTACACGATCAAGTCGGTCAAGGCGGCGATCAAGGCGGCCGGCGGTTCCGTCGTGGTGTCGTACGACAGGATCGGTGTGATCGTCGTCCACTCAACGGACCTCGACTTCGCCAAGAAGATACGCGAGGTCCGCGGCGTGCAGTCCGCCGGCGCCTCGCGGACCTCGCCGGTGCAGGCGGCGGGAACGACGGACGAGGGCGCGGTGCAGTACCTCTCCAAGGCCGAGTCGGCGAAGCTCGCGAAGGGCGCCACGGCGGGCGAGGAGCCCCTCGAGGCCGACCAGTGGGACCTCAGGGCGATCGGCGCCGACAAGGCGGCCGCGATCGACCCGGGCAGCAAGAAGGTGACCGTCGCGGTCATCGACGTCGGCGTCGACGACACCCACCCCGACATAGCGCCGAACTTCTCGCCCTCACAGTCCGCGAACTGCGTGAGCGGCAAGGCGGACACCACGTACGGCTCCTGGCGGCCGGTGGACGCCGACCACTACCACGGCACGCATGTGGCCGGCGAGATCGCCGCCGCTCGCAACGGCATCGGTGTCGCGGGCGTCGCGCCCGGTGTGAAGGTCGCCGGCATCACGGTGGCCCAGCCGGACGCGAACCAGCTGTTCTTCCCGGAGAGCGTCGTCTGCGCCTTCGTGTTCGCCGCCGACCACGGCGTCGAGATCACCAACAACAGCTACTACGTTGATCCGTGGCAGTACAACTGCCTGGACGATCCCGATCAGCGCGCGATCGTCGACGCGGTCAACAGGGCCCAGTTGTACGCCCAGCACAAGGGCACGCTCAATGTCGCCGCGGCGGGCAACTCCAACAACGACCTCGACTCGAACGCCCTGGTCGACGCCTCCAGCCCGGACGATTCGACGCCGGTGAACCGTACGGTCGATCCGCACGAGTGCTTCGACGTGCCGACCCAACTGCCGGGTGTCGTCACGGTCAGCGCGACGGGGGTCAAGGGCGCCAAGTCGTACTACTCCAGCTACGGCTACGGCGTCATCGACGTCGCGGCGCCGGGCGGGGACAAGTACCAGATCCCGGACACGCCGTCGAAGAACGGCCGCATCCTGTCCACGCTGCCCAACAACCAGTACGGCTACCTCCAGGGCACGTCGATGGCGACTCCGCACGTGGCGGCCGTGGCCGCGCTGCTGAAGTCGACGCACCCGTGGGCCACACCGGCCCAGTTGCAGGCACTGTTGAAGGCCGAGGCGGTGAACCCGGGCTGCCCGACCGACCCGTACGACGGGAACGGCGACGGCGTGGTGGACGCGACCTGTGTGGGCGGCAAGCGCGTCAACGGCTTCTACGGCTTCGGCATCGTGAGCGCCCTGCGCGCGGTGAAGTAGACCGGCCGGGATCCTTGCGGTACGGATCCCTTCGGTCCACATATTGATTGAGTCAATACTGCATAGTGCAGTCATGACTGTAATCAAGACAGTGGTGCGGGAGGGCGCTCTCCAGGGGCGCCTTCCCGCACGCGAGCTGGCGCGCGCCTGCGTCGAGTCGTGCGCCTCGGCCGCAGCCGGACTGGCGGCGCTGCGGGCGGGGCTCGACCGGGTGCCCGAGGTCCGGGTGGACGACGGGGCCGTGGCCACCGCGTTCCACAGCGAGCGGCATGTGCTCGTCGACGGACGGGCGCCGGTCACCTTCGCGCCGTTGTCGCGGTTCTGGCGGACGTCGGACGGCTGGGTGCGGACGCATGCGAACTATCCGCACCACCGGGCGCGGCTGCTCGGTGTGCTGGGGGTGCCCGAGGACGTGGGCGCCGCCGAGGCGGCGCTCGCGGAGCGCACCTCGTCGCAGGTCGAGGAGTCCGTACACGCGGCCGGGGGCCTGGCAGTGGCCCTGCGCACCCCCGAGGAGTGGGCCGCCCATGAGCAGGGTGCCGAGGTGGCGCGGCGGCCCCTCGTCGAGCACGAGCGGCTCGACGAGGCTCGCGCGCGGGTGCTCGCGCCGATCGACGGCACTCCCCTCCTGCCCGCCGCCGGGGTGCGCGTGCTGGACCTGACGCGGGTGCTGGCCGGCCCGGTCGCGACCCGTACCCTCGCCCTGCTCGGCGCCGACGTGCTGCGCCTGGACCCCCCGGATCTGCCCGAACTGCCCGACCAGCACGCCGACACGGGGTTCGGGAAACGCTCGGCGCTCCTGGACCTGGCGGCGGACCGGGCCGCCTTCGAGGAACTGCTCGCCGGTGCGGACGTCGTGGTCACCGGGTACCGGCCCGGCGCCCTGGACCGGTTCGGGCTCTCGCCCCGGGCACTGGCCGAGCGGCGGCCGGGGATCGTGGTCGCCCAGGTGTCGGCCTGGGGTGCGTACGGGCCCTGGGCCGGGCGTCGGGGCTTCGACAGCCTGGTGCAGGTCGCGACCGGCATCGCGGCGATCGAGGGGGCGAAGGAGGCGCCGGGTGCGCTGCCCGCACAGGCCCTCGACCACGGGACGGGCTATCTGCTGGCCGGCGCCGTACTGCGGGCGCTGACCGAGCAGTCGTCCGAGGGCGGCAGCAGGTTCGTGCGGCTGGCGCTGGCACGAACGGCCCAATGGCTCCTGAACGGATTGACGGCCGGTCCGGCGGGGGAACTCACGTACGACGGGCCGGGGCCCTGGCTCGCCGAGACGAACAGCGCGCTGGGACGGCTGCGGTACGCCCTGCCTCCCGTGTCCTTCACGGGCGGGCCGGTCGACTGGGTGCGGCCGCCGACGCCCTGGGGGTCGGATTCGGCGCGCTGGGACTGAGCCACGGGGCGTCCGGAAACGTATGCATGTGCGGAATGCCGTACCCCCGGTTGTTTTCCTCGACTTGCCCGGTTCTGCGGCACCTGGTGAAGATCTTCGGGTGACTTTGACCAGACCCACGCCTGAGGCGGCCGACGCCGGCGGACCCATACGGCGCCCCGGCGCCGGCCGGGCCACCGCCGTCCTCGTCCTGGTGGGCCTCGCGGCCCTGATACCCCTGCTCGGTCCGACCGCCGCGCTGCACGGCACCGGCGAGGCCGCCGCCCCCGCCGTCGCCGGTGTCGCGCTGCTGCGGTCGGTCCTGTTCGCCGCGCTGTGCGTGCCGGTGGGCGAGTGGTTCATCAACCGTCTGGCCCGCTCGCTGCCCGGCGCCCCGTTCGACGCGCCCCGCAGCTGGAGCCTCTGGGCGGCCCTCGCCGGTTTCGTCGCGGCCCTGGGGCTGGCCTCGATCGTCTCGACGGGCAATCTGGTGCCGCGCGGCCTCGCCCAGATCGACGTCGGCGGTCTGTACGCCACGCGCGACGGCCGGCTCGCGCTGCTCGAGGTCAACGCCTTCCTCGTGGCCGCGCTGTGCGCCCGCTCGCGCCGCCCCGCCACCCAACTCTGGCCGGTGGCCGCGGTGATCCTGGCCGAGGCCCTGCGGGCGCATCCCGGCACCGAGCACACCCCGCTCCTCGGCTCAGGGCTGACGCTGGTTCATCTGACCTGCGCGGCCCTGTGGGTGGGCGGTCTGCTGCACGCCCTGCGCACCCTGCGGCTGTGGGGTCCCGTCGAGGCGAGCCCGGCGCTGCTCGGTCTCTACGCGCGCGTGGCGGCCGTCCTGCTCGCCGCCATCACCGCGAGCGGCGTCTGGAGTTCGCTGCGCCGCATGCCCCCGCACTCGATCCTGGACCAGCTGACGACGACGGCCTACGGGCGCACCCTGCTGGCCAAGGTGCTCCTGGTGGCCGCCGTCGCCCTGCTGGCCCTGTGCGCGCGGATCCGGCTGCGCCGCGCCACCGACCCGCTCTCGGCCTGCTCCCCCGCGCGCGCGGAGGTCGTCGCCCTGGGTTTCGTGGTCGTGGTCTCGGCGCTGCTGACGGCGCTGCCGCTGCCGATCCGCTGGTCCTGACCTTGACTGACCGGGCGCGATCTTGACACGTTGACGACTGTCCCGGCATGTGTTGATCCGTTGATCAACCAGATCAGTTGATCAATCGTTGGTGACCAGGACCTTGAGCGCCGTGCGCTCGTCCATCGCCTTGTAGCCGTCCGGGACGCCCTCGATGCCGACGGTCATGTCGAAGACCGGCGACGGGTCGATCGTGCCGTCCAGGACGTCGGGCAGCAGGTCCGGGATGTAGGTGCGGACGGGAGCGACGCCGCCGCGCAGCGCGATGTTCCGGTCGAACATGACGCCCAGGTCGACGCCGGTGCCGCTGCCGTGCGGGACACCGACGAATCCGATCGCGCCGCCGTCGCGCGTGATCTCGATCGCCGTACGCATCGACTGCTCGGTGCCCACTGCCTCCACCACGGCGTGCGCGCCCTGGCCACGGGTGAGTTCACGCACCGCCTCGACGGCCGCGTCCCCCCGCTCGGCGACGACGTCGGTGGCGCCGAAACGGCGGGCGATGTCCGTGCGGACCTGGTGGCGGCCGAGCGCGATGATCCGCTCCGCGCCGAGCCGTTTGGCGGCCAGCACCGCGCACAGACCGACCGCGCCGTCGCCGACGACGGCGACCGTGGCGCCCGGGCGGGTGCCCGCGCCGAGGGCCGCGTGGTGGCCGGTGCCCAGGACGTCGGAGAGGGTCAGCAGCGCGGACAGCAGGTGCTCGTCGGACGCGGCTTCCCTCGGCAGCGGCACGAGCGTGCCGTCGGCGAACGGCACGCGCACGGCCTCTCCCTGGCCGCCGTCGTATCCGACGGAACCCCAGAAGCCGCCGTGCTCGCAGGAGGTGGTCAGGCCCTCACGGCAGTAGTCGCAGACGCCGTCGGACCACATGAAGGGAGCCACGACCAGGTCACCTCGCCGCACGCCCGTGACCTCGCTGCCGGTCTCCTCGACGAACCCGAGGAACTCGTGCCCGATGCGCTGGCCCGGCCGACGGGCCGCCTCGCCGCGGTAGGCCCACAGGTCGCTGCCGCAGATGCAGGCCCGCAGCACCCGTACCACCGCGTCGGTGGGCAGCTGCACCACGGGCTCGGGCACGTCCTCCACGCGCATGTCATAGGGGGCGTGGATGGTGGTGGCGCGCATGGCGAGGGTCCCTCTCGTGCGGTGTCGTGGGCGCGCTCAGGGGGTGGTCGAGCGCACTTCACGGTACGCCGTCGCGAGCGCGGGCCGCTCTTCGAGGGCGCCTCGGACCAGCAGGAACTGAGCGGCCGCATACGTCAGCATGATCCACAGGTCGGGTCTCGGCGGCTGCGGCCAGTCGGCGACGCCGGTCGCGATGAGGGTGTCGGACAGCATGAACAGCGCACCGCCGAGCCCGGCGACCGGGCCGAGCCGGGCGGCGGCGGTGTACGCCATGGCCGTGAGCAGGGTGCTGTAACCGGCGACGGGGACGCGCAGGCCCTCGGGCAGGTCCGGCCACATCAGGGCGACCGTGGTGACCAGGGCGGCGGCGTAGACGGGTGCGAGCAGACGGCCACGCGCGCGGGACGTGCCGTGCGGCGGTCGCCGTCGGCGGAAGAGGACGAGGTAGCAGACGTGCCCCGCCGCGAAGGACGCCATCCCCGCGAGGAACGCCCAGTCCGCGTCGGACAGCAGCAGGACGTCACCGCCCCAGCCGCACAGGAGCGCGGCGATCAGCAGCCGGGGCGCGCCGCGCACGCCCGCCTGGGCGGCGAGAAGCGGCATCAGCAGGGGCTTGGCGACGACATGGCCGGGGTGGAAACCGGCGGCCAGGGAGGCGAGATCGACGACGGTGGCGGTGACGAAGGCGCCGAGGAGGACAGGCGCCAGGGCACGGGTGCGTGGCCCGCCCTCGGGGCCCGGCGTCACGCGGCCGCGGTCCCCTCGGCCGAGGCCGGCTCGGCGACCGGGGCGGCCTCCACCGGGGGCGCCGGCGCCCAGCCCGGGCCGCGGAAGACCCGCCCGGCCCGCTCGCCCCAACTCCTCGCCGCCCGGACGTCCTTGAGGATCGCGACGTACTCATGGGTGGCGACCTTGATCGGGTTGAACGTGTTGATGTTCTTGGTCAACCCGTAGACGGGGCGTTCGGTCTCGGGCACGAAGGAGCCGAAGAGCCGGTCCCAGACGATGAGGATGCCGCCGAAGTTGCGGTCCAGATAGCCGCCCTGGGAGGCGTGGTGGACGCGGTGGTGGGACGGGGTGTTGAAGACGAACTCGAACCAGCGGGGCATCCTGTCGATGCGTTCGGTGTGGATCCAGAACTGGTAGACGAGGTTGGCCGAGGAGCAGAAGGCGACGGCGGCCGGATGCACTCCGACGGCGATCAGGGGGACGTAGAACGGCCAGACCGTCCATGTCGTCCAGGGCTGGCGCAGCGCGGTGGTGAGGTTGAACTTCCGGCTGGAGTGGTGGACGACGTGGCAGGCCCACAGGATGCGGATGACGTGGTGGCCGCGGTGGGACCAGTAGTAGAAGAAGTCCTGCGCGAGGAGCATCAGGGGAACGGTCCACCACAGCACGGGCACGCGCAGGGGCGTGAGTTCGTAGACCGCCGAGTAGATCGCGACGATCGGGATCTTCCAGAAGAAGTCGAAGACGAGGCTGCCGAGTCCCATGCCGACGCTGGTCGCGGCGTCCTTGGTCTCGTATCCGGCCGCCTCCTCGTCGGGATGGATGCGCACGCTGATCATCTCGAACACGGTGAGCAGCACGAAGGCGGGTATCGACCACAGCACGACATCGGGCAGGTTCGGCATGGGGGCACCGTAGAACCGCTGGTCGGCCGCGGCTAGACGTTGTTACCCACAAGTATTTCCCGGGGTACGCGCTTGCTTCTTGGCGATCTCCGCCAATGGGTGTGCGATGCGGCGCCCTAGACCCCGGCGGCGCCGAGCAGTGCCCCCGCCGCGTATGTGACGCCCATCGCCAGCGCGCCGCCCACCACGTTCCGCAGGACGGCGCGGCCCGGTTCCGCGGCGCCCAGGCGGGCGCTGCTCCAGCCGGTGAGGACGAGGGCGGCCAGGACCGAGACCACGGTGATCCACACCCGCCAGCCCGCGGGCGGCAGCACGATCGCGAGCAGGGGCAGCAACGCGCCCACGGTGAACGCGAAGAAGCTCGCCCACGCCGCGTGCCAGGGGTTCGTCAGCTCGTCGGGGTCGATGCCGAGCTCCACACGCGCGTGCGCCCTGAGCGCGTCCCGTTCCGTCAGCTGCTCTGCGGCCTCCCGGGCGACCTCGCGGGACAGGCCGCGCTCCTCGAGCAGCTGCGTCAGTTCCTCCAGCTCGGCCTCGGGCTGCTCCCGCAGCTCCCGCTTCTCCATCGCCAGGGCGGCCATCTCGGAGTCGCGCTGGGTGGACACGGAGACGTACTCGCCCGCGGCCATCGACATCGACCCGGCGAGCAGCCCCGCGAGCCCGGCGGTGAGGAGCGCGGAACGGTTGTCGGTCGCGCCGGCCACACCGACGACCAGTCCGGCGGTGGAGACGATGCCGTCGTTGGCGCCGAGCACCGCCGCCCGCAGCCAGTTCAGCCGCTGCCCCAGTGCGCTCCCATGGGCCTCACCGCCGTGCGTCACTTCGCTCACACCGGGAGGATGCCACCCTGCCGACACCCCCACGCGGACCGACGCTCACGGACCTGCGCCCATCCCGCGCACCGCCCCTCACCACACCCGTACCGAAGCCCCCTTCGCGAACAGCGGGCTGGTCGCGTCCTCCGGAGGTTCCGGCAGGGGCTCAGCGATCTCCTCCACCGTCGGGCCCACCTTCGCCGCGATGGGGTCCAGCAGGTCCAGGTCGAAGCCGTAGACGCGGGCCGCGTTGCCGCCCAGCATCGCGGTCAGGTCCTCCCGGGGGACGCCCGGGAAGGCGAAGCGCAGGCCCTCGCGCGTGTACGGGTAGGTGCCCTCGTCGTGCGGGTAGTCGCTGCCCCACATGATCTTGTCGACGCCGATGCGGTCCCGCAGCGGCACCTCGTGGGGCCGCATGAAGCTGGCACCGACGTAGCAGTTGTCGTGCCAGACCTCGGAGGGCGGTTTGCCCATGCGGGCGGCGAGGCCGGCGCCGAACTTGGACTCCGCCGTGGACGCCTTGGTCGCGGCGGCGATCAGACGGCCGTGGTAGTAGTCCAGCATGTCGAGCACGCCCGGGATCCAGCCCGAGCCCTGCTCGGTGAGGACGAGTCTCAGGTCCGGATGGCGACGGAAGGCGCCGCCGAAGACCAGGTGCCACAGGGCGCGGTGGGAGAACCAGGTCGTCTCGACCATGAAGACCGCGCGGGCGGCCGGTTCGTCGCCGAGCGGCGGGGACGCCGAGCCCGCGTGGTGGTTGACGGGCACGCCCAGCTCCTCGCAGACGGCCCAGATGGGGTCGTACGCCTGCGAGTAGAGTTCCGGCAGCCCGGAGCCCGGCGGGGTGCCAGGGAGCATCAGGCCGCCCTTGAGGCCCGCCTCGGCGGCCCGCCTGATCTCCTTGACGGCCGCCTCGACGTCGCCCAGGAGGATCTGGAAGACGCCCGCGCGCCGGCCCGGCGCCGCCGCGCAGAAGTCCGCGAGCCAGCGGTTGTGGGCGCGCAGTCCGGCCCAGCGCCGCTCGAACTCCTCGGCGGTCGGGGCGGGCGCCATCAGGGAACCGGACGGGAAGAACGGCGGGATGGTGTTGGGGAAGATCACCTCGGCGACGATGCCGTCCTGCTCCAGCTCCGCCAGCCGCCGCTCGGAGTTCCAGTTCTGGTCCGCCGCGTCGGCGAGCAGGTCCTCGTAGGGGTTGACGTAGGTCGCCGCCCACACGTCGAACTCGTCGTGGTAGCGCTTCTCCAGGTAGGGCTTGTAGTCGAGGAGGTCGGCTCCCGCGTGGCAGTCGGCCGAGATGACCGTGTACCGGTCGTTCACCGCGTCACCCCCAGGGTCGGGAAGTCATGGTCGGTCAGCCAGTGCCGGCCCACCGCGCGCGAGCGCGCCCAGGACGCCTCCACGGCCTCCTGGTCGTCCGGCTGGCCGAGGTCGCCCGGGGTGGGGCCGATGCGCCGGGCCAGCGGGGTCAGCCTCGCCACGTCGAAGCCGAAGACCTCGGCGGCCGCGAGGCCGAGCATGCGGCGCGTCTCGGCGACCGGGATGTCGTGGAAGGTCCGGCGCAGCCACGCGCGCGTGTCGGGCCAGGTGCCCTCGGGGTGCGGGAAGTCGCTGCCCCAGAGGATGTTGTCGACGCCGATCTCGTAGCGCTGGGCGAGTTCGCGGCGCTTGGTGTTGGTCGCGCAGATGAAGACCTGGCGGTCGAGGTACTCGCTCGGCGGCCGCTTCAGCTCCTCGAAGGGGGAGAGCTTCTTCCCGCCGTGCGCGCCCAGGTAGAGGCGGTCCATGAACCACAGCAGGTTCGGCAGCCACCAGCAGCCCGACTCCGCGACCCCGAACCTGAGGCCGGGATGGCGTTCGAAGACCCCGGACCAGAGCAGGAACCACAGGGGGCGGGCCGGCCACCAGGTCACCTCGCTGACGAAGATGCCGAGGTGGTCGCCGTACTCGTGACGCGGTGCCGATCCGGAGTGGGTCAGCACCGGCATGCCGCACTCGGCCGCGGCCGCCCACACCGGGTCGTAACGTCGGTCGTGGTAGGGCTCCTTGTCGCCCCACAGCGCGGGGATCATCAGCGCGCCGAGCCCCGACTCCCTGGCCCGGTGGATCTCGGCGACCACCGTCGTCACCTCGGCCGTGACGGGCAACAGGGCGACTCCGCAGTGCCGTTCGGGGTTCTCCGACACGAAGTCCGCGAGCCAGCGGTTGTGCGCCCGCGCGCCCGCCATGCCGAGCTCCGGGTCGTGGTCGCCGGACAGGCCGAGGCCCACTCCGAAGGGTGCGGCGGTCTGGCTGTCGACGGCGTCCGCGTCGGGGAAGACCACCTCCGCGGCCACCCCGTCGCCGTCGAGCTCCTTGAGCCGCTGGGCGGTGTCCCGGCCCCCGCGCAGGCCCTCCTCGTTGTCCTGGAACCACTTGGCCGCGAACGCGTCGTTGCGGATGCCGAGCCGGGTCATCTCCTCGCGACGGCGTTCGCGCCCGGCGAGGAACTCGTCGAAGTCCCGGTGGAACCGGCTGTCCAGATAGGGCCGGTACTCCTCGGTGGGCAGCCCGGCATGGCAGTCGGAGGAGATGATCAGATACGGCTCCTGGTCGGTCACATCGGCCTCCTCAGTCCAGGATGAAGCTCTCCAGGTACGACGGGTTCGTGCGGTCCAGCATCGACCCGGCCCGCGCACGGATCTGGGCGTCGCTGTGCTCGCTGGGCGGCAGCAGCCAGAAGCGGTCGGCACGGACGCCCTCGACGACGAACTCCGCGACCTCCTCCACGGGCGTGAAGCGGACCTCCTTGCCCGCCGCCCGCATCGCGGTCTCCCACTGGTCAAGGCTGCGGTACGGGGTTTTCCGCGGCCGCTCCTTCGCGTATCGCTCGGGACGGTTGCGGTGCGACTCCCACAGGCCGGTGCGCAGCATGTGCGGGCCGGGGAAGAGCACCGAGGCGCCCACGCGCGCGTGCTCCGCCCTCAGGTGGGCGTACAGGGACTCGGTCATGGTGACGACGGCCGCCTTGGTGACGGCGTACACCGAGGCGGTGGGCAGAGGGGCGATACCGCCGTCACCGGAGGAGGTGTTGACGACATGACCGGGTTGACCGGAGTCGATCATCCGTGGAACGAACGCCTGGATTCCGTGGAAGACGCCCCACACGTTGACGGAGAACGCCCACTTCCAGTCGTTCGGCTCGTGCTCCCACATCCGGCCCTCGGCGCCCGAGCCGACCCCGGCGTTGTTGCACAGCAGATGGACCGCGCCGTACGTGTCGTACGCCGACTCGGCGAGGTCGAGCACCTGTTGGCGATCGCCGACGTCCACCACGCGCGCGTGCACCTCCGCGCCGGCGGCCCGCAGATCCGCGGCGGCCTTCTCCAGCGCGCCCTCCTCGACGTCCGCGAGGACCACCTTGAGCCCCTCCGCCGCGAACCGCCGGGCCATCGCGAGCCCGATCCCGCCGGCCGCGCCGGTGACGACGGCGACCTGGCCTGCCTTCAGTTCCACGGCACCCCACCTCTCCGGATCGCTCGGGCCGACCTGGTCTCCTGCCGGGGGTCCGGGGGCTGTCCCCCGGGCGGACACAGCATCAGGCGGCCCCTTCCGAGTTTTCCGGCGGCGCGTCGTGGACCTGGCGCGGATCGTCGTAGCGCTGGTGGACGTACGGCAGCAGCGCCTCGCCGCCGACCCGTTCGACGACCTTGCCGCGCTGGTCGCTGGTCTTCTCGCCGATGGTGATGTCGAGGAGCCTGCGGACCGGGAGGTCGGCCACCGGGTCGTACATCGAATCGCGCAGGACGACGTCCCCGGTGACGCGTTCCAGCCGACGCACCTTCTCGTGGCGTACGCAGTGCACGAGCACCGGGTCGGCGTCGAACCCCGAACCGTCCACCGCGGGAAGGAACTTGAAGTAGAAGTCGGTCTTGCGGCTCGGCTCCGGCAGGGGCAGCGCCTCGCCGGCCCGGCCGCGCACCTCCACGAAGGCGATGTCGTGCCGGGCCATCCACGCCCGTACCGCGGACCCGTCCCGCTCGACCCTCACCTCGCCCAGTTTCTTCGGCTCCCCGAAGACCTCACGGCCGCCGGTCAGGGCCCGCTCATGGGTCATCGGCATCACCAGCGGGTACCAGCCGTCGACGCCGCCGTGGCTCGCGGCGACCGCGAACGAGCCCGCGCCGAGCGGGTATCCGGGCAGATCGACCTTGCTGATGTTCACCCGGACCAGTGGCCGGCCGGTGGGTTTCAGCGGCGGTGGCAGCACCGCGGCCAGGGCGTCGGGGTCGGTCTCCCACAGGGCCACCACACCGGTGGACCAGATGTCGGGAAGTCTCGTGCTCGCCGTCCGCGCCGCGGCGATCTCCGCCTCGGTCCGTGCGCCGTACCGTACGCGTGCCATAGGCCGTACCGCCCTTCCGTCGAGGGGTCACACGTCGGGCGGGAGGCACGCTTGCACCGGGCGGTGAAAAGGTCCATAGCCGCGCGCGCGGCATTTCGGACATTCGAACGGGCTTGTGGGGCAGGGCACCTGACGGAGGGGAGTGTCAGTGGCGGCCCGTATCCTCAGTGACCATGCTCGAAGACCGTACGACGACCGCAGCGTCCTCCCCCACGGCGTGGCCGGCCGCGTATCCGCAGGGATACGCGGTCGTTGACGTGGAGACCACCGGCCTGGCCCGGGACGACCGGATCATCTCCGCGGCCGTCTACCGGCTGGACGCGCGCGGCGAGGTCGAGGACCACTGGTACACGACGGTCAACCCGGAGCGGGACCCGGGCCCGGTGTGGATCCACGGTCTGACGAGCGAGACGCTCGAAGGGGCTCCCCTGTTCACGGACATCGCCGGGGAGTTCGCGGACCGGCTGGAGGGCCGGGTGCTCGTCGCGCACAACGCGGTCTTCGACTGGCAGATGATCGCGCGGGAGTACGCCCGCGCGCGGCGTGAGGCGCCGGTTCGTCAGCGGCTGTGCACCATCGCCCTGTCCAAGGAGCTGGGCCTGCCGCTGCCCAACCACAAGCTGGAGACGCTGGCCGCCCATTTCGGCGTGGTGCAGCGCCGGGCGCACCACGCGCTGGACGACGCGCGGGTGCTGGCGGAGGTGTTCCGGCCGAGCCTGGCGGCAGCGGCGGCGGACGGCGTACGGCTGCCGTTGCTGGAGTGCCGCCCGCTGACGGAGTGGAGCGACAGTCCGGTGCCGCGCCAGCCGGGCGGCTACGGCGGTTACCGGCCGACGAGTTGGCGCCCCTCGCGCAAACGGCCCGCCTGCCCCTACCCCAACCCGGGTCGCTACGAGGACGGCACACCACTCAAACAGGGCATGCGGGTGGCGTTCTCCGGGGACACCTCCGTCGAGCGGGACCTCCTGGAGGACCGCGCGGTCGAGGCCGGGCTGCACGTCGCCACCAGCATCTCCCGGCTGACCAGTCTGCTCGTCACGAACGACCCGGACTCGGGCACCTCGAAGGTGGTCAAGGCACGGCAGTACGGCACCCCGGTGGTGGACGAGGCGGCCTTCGGGCAGCTGCTGCGCGATGTGGCGCCGGCCGACGAGTGACCCGTACGGACGGGTGATTGCGCGGCGACTCGCCCACCGCCGACTCGCCCCCACGGCGGTGGCGGCTCACCCTGTGGCGCATGGCGAAATGCGAAGTTTGCGGCAATGACTACGGAATGACCTTCGAGGTGCACGCACAGGGCGCTGTCCATGTGTTCGATTGCTTCTCCTGTGCGATCCACCGCATGGCCCCCGTCTGCGAGCACTGCCGGGTGCAGATCATCGGGCAGGGCGTCGAGGTCGGGAACCAGTGGTACTGCGGTGCCCACTGCGCCCGCGAGGCCGGGAAGACGGGGATCGTCGACAAGGTGTGACCCGCCACCCGCGTGCGTGCGCCCCACGACCGAGTTGTACGGTCGTGGGGTGTACCGCTTCCTGTTGACCCGGCAGTGGGTGATCCTCACGCTGGTCGCCCTGCTGCTCATCCCCACGATGATCAGGCTGGGCATCTGGCAGATGCACCGCTACGAGGAGCGCAGCGCCCGCAACCAGCTGGTCTCCGACGCGCTGCACGCGAGGCCGGTGCCCGCCGAGGAGCTGACCTCGCCGGGACACACCGTGACCCGCCACGACCGCTACCGCACGGTCACGGCCAAAGGTCACTTCGACACCAAGGACGAGGTCGTCGTCCGCCGCCGCACCAACTCCGACGACGAGGTCGGCTACCACGTCCTGACCCCCTTCGTGCTCGCCGACGGCAAGGTGCTGCTGGTCAACCGGGGCTGGATCCCCTCCGACGGGCCGAGCCAGACCACGTTTCCCAAGGTGCCCGCGCCGCCCGCCGGCACGGTGACGATCTCCGGGCGTCTGATGCCCGACGAGACGACCGCGGCCAGCGGCATCAAGGACCTCAAGGGGCTGCCGCCCCGGCAGATCATGCTGATCAACAGCGAGGAGCAGGCCCGCCGTCTCGGCGCCGAGGTGCTCGGCGGCTACATCCAGCAGACGGCGCCCGATCCGAAGGGCGACACCCCGGAGCAGATCTCCGACCCGGGCAAGGAAGACGCCCCGCTGAATTACGCGTACATGATCCAGTGGTGGCTGTTCGCGGCCGGTGTCCCCTACGGCTGGTGGGTACTGGTCAAGCGTGAGCGCCGGGACCGGGCCGAGGCGGCGGCGAAGGAGTCCGAGACGGAGGCCGAGCCGGCGTCCGTGTGAGGCTCCGGCCCCGCTCACCCGCCCGGGTCAGCCCCTGATTGTCGGCCGACCCCGCCGGGAACCCGCACAGCGTGCACCCGCGTATCGAGGACTACGCCCTGATCGGCGACGAACAGACGGCCGCGCTGGTCGGCCTCGACGGCTCCGTCGACTGGCTGTGCCTGCCCCGCTTCGACTCCGCGGCCTGCTTCGCCAGGCTGCTCGACGACGAGGACAACGGTCACTGGCGCATCGCCCCCAAGGACGCCGAGGGCCCCTGCACCCGGCGCGCCTACCGGCACGACACCCTCGTCCTGGACACGGAGTGGGAGACCGGCGAGGGCGCGGTACGCGTCACCGACTTCATGCCCGAGCGGGACCGCACCCCCCACCTCGTCCGCATCGTGGAGGGCCTCGGCGGCCGGGTGACCGTCCGCAGCATCCTGCGCCTGCGCTTCGACTACGGCTCGATCGTGCCCTGGGTGCACCGGTCCGGCGAGGAGCGGGTGGCCGTCGCCGGCCCGGACGCGGTGTGGCTGCGCAGCGAACCGGACGTGCACACCTGGGGCGAGGACTTCGGCACCCACGCCGAGTTCACCGTCGAGGAGGGCGAGCAGGTCGCGTTCGTACTCGGCTGGCACCCCTCGTACGAGTCGCCCCCGCCGCGCATCAACCCGCACAAGGCCCTGCGCACCAGCGTGCGCGACTGGCGGGAGTGGGCGGGGCGCTGCCGTTACGACGGCCCGCACCGCGACACCGTCGTCCGCTCCCTGATCACCCTCAAGGCCCTCACCTACCGTCCCACCGGCGGCATCGTGGCCGCCGCCACCACCTCGCTCCCGGAGGAGATGGGTGGCGTCCGCAACTGGGACTACCGCTACTGCTGGCTGCGCGACTCGACCCTCACCCTGAACGTGGGGCTGTCCGCGGGCTACCGCGAGGAGGCCGAGGCCTGGCGCGACTGGCTGCTGCGCGCGGTCGCGGGCGATCCGGCCGACCTGCAGATCATGTACGGCCTCGCGGGCGAGCGGCGGCTGCCCGAGGTCGAGCTGCCGTGGCTGTCCGGCTTCGCCGGTTCCACGCCCGTACGGATCGGCAACGACGCCTACACCCAACTGCAGCTGGACGTGTACGGCGAGGTCATGGACTCGCTGTACCTGGCCCGGAGCTCGGGGCTGTCGACCAGGCCGCACATGTGGGCGATCCAGGTGGCGCTGATGGACTGGCTGCGCGACGAGTGGCGGCAGCCGGACGAGGGGCTGTGGGAGGTGCGCGGCGGCCGGCGGCACTTCGTGCACTCGAAGGTCATGGTGTGGGTGGCCGCCGACCGGGCCGTGCGCACCCTGGAGGAGAACCCCGAGCTGGACGGCGACCTCGACGGCTGGCGCGCGCTGCGCGAAGCGGTGCACCGGGAGGTCTGCGCGAAGGGCTTCGACAGCGAGCGGAACACCTTCACGCAGTCCTACGGCTCGCGCGAACTCGACGCGGCGCTGCTGCTCATCCCGCGCGTGGGCTTTCTGCCGCCGGATGACCCGCGGGTGCGCGGCACGATCGACGCGATCCGCGAGGACCTGACGCACCGCGGCTTCCTGCGCCGCTACAGCCTGGACGAGACGACGGTCGACGGGCTGCCCGGGGATGAGGGTGCGTTCCTGGTCTGCTCGTTCTGGCTGGCGGACGCGCTGCAGATGACGGGCCGCACCGAGGAGGCACGCGAGCTGTTCGAACGGCTGGTGGGGCTCTGCAACGACGTGGGGCTGCTGTCCGAGGAGTACGACCCCGTGGCCCGCCGTCAGCTCGGCAACTTCCCGCAGGCCTTCAGTCACGTCGGTCTGGTGAACACCGCCCTCGCCCTGTTCGGCACGGGCGAGGCAGGATAGGGGCCATGGATCTTGGACTGAAGGACCGGGTGTACGTCGTCACGGGAGCCACGCGGGGCCTCGGCAACGCGGCGGCGCGGGAGCTTGTCGCCGACGGGGCGAAGGTGGTGCTGACCGGCAGGGACGAGAAGCGGGCCGCCGACGCGGCGGCCGAACTGGGGCCCGACGCCGTGGGGGTGGCCGTCGACAACGCCGATCCGGAGGCGGCGGCGCGGCTGATCGCGGTGGCGCGGGAGCGGTTCGGGCGCTTCGACGGTGTACTGGTGAGCGTGGGCGGGCCCGCTCCGGGTTTCGTCGCCGACAACACCGACGAGCAGTGGCGGTCGGCGTTCGAGTCGGTCTTCCTCGGGGCGGTGCGGCTGGCCCGGGCGGCGGCCGGGGAGCTGGAGGCCGGGGGTGTCATCGGGTTCGTGCTGTCGGCATCGGTGCACGAGCCGATTCCGGGGCTGACGATCTCCAACGGGCTGCGGCCCGGTCTCGCCGGTTTCGCCAAGTCCCTGGCGGACGAGCTCGGGCCGCGGGGCATCCGGGTCGTGGGCCTGCTCCCCTCCCGCATCGACACGGACCGGGTGCGCGAGCTGGACGGGATGTCCGCGGACCCGGAGGCCACGCGGGCCGCGCACGAGTCCCGTATCCCGCTCAGGCGTTACGGCACGCCGGAGGAGTTCGGACGGGCGGCGGCGTTCCTGCTGTCGCCCGCCGCCTCCTATCTGACGGGCGTCATGCTTCCCGTGGACGGCGGAATGCGGCGCGGCTTCTGAGGGCCTGCGCCACTCAACTGACCCTTTCCGCACGGTGTTTGACGGCCTTCAGCCGGACCTCCGCCGGGAGGGCGGCCAGGGCCGCCGAGTCCCGGGCGTGGGTCAGGGCCCGGGTCGTCAGGTGGTGCAAGGCCCACGAGGGGTCCACGTGCGGCTCCAGGAGGAGCTGGACGCGGGCCTGCGGGGCCGTGCGGCGGCCGGTGAGCTGGGCGTGGGCGTGGGCGACGCCGTCCGGCTCCGCGGCCTCGTTCGCCAGGACGCCCTCCAGGGCGCGGCCCCGCAGCAGCGCCCCCTCGCTGTCGCCGGTGTCCACCAGGACCTCCCCCAGCCTGCGTCGGCGCAGCACCGCGGCCAGCCACCACACGGCGAGCAGGACGAGAACGGCGAGGGCGCCGAGCACCGTCGGCCACCACCAGCCGTGGCCCTCCCAGCGGGTGCGCTCGGCGTCGCTCAGCAGGACGTCGTGGCGGCCGTCGTGGATCCACCAGGACGGCGGGTTCGCGCCCAGCCCGACGGCCAGGACGGAGCCGCCCAGGGCCAACAGCGCGAGGCCCACGACGCCGATCAGTACACGGTTGACGATCCTCAGCACCGCCCTCACCCCTTCCGCCCGAGGCGGCGTACATGGACATGCAGCGCGGGCGGACGCGAGAGCCCCATGCCGTTGATCGCGGCACCCAGCGCGACTTCCAAGTCCTCCTGTACCTCGTCCAGTTCGCGGAAGTGCGAGACGGCGAGGACGTCGGCGCGCGAGCGGCCCACCCTGACCCGCGCCGACTGGACGCCGGCGATCTCCATGGCACGGTCGCGCAGCACCAGGGCCGCGGCCTGCCGGTGCAGTCCGGCGTGGACGTCGGGATGGACGCGCCGCATCGGCAGGACGCCGCGCAGTCCGGGCGTGGCCGCCAGCACGATCAGCCAGACACCGAGAGCGGCGGCGACCCCGGCGCCGACGAGCACCCCGGTGTCGTCGAGGGGGCGGTGCGCGAGCTGGTGAGCCAGTTCCCGGCGCCAGGCCATAGCAGGCCGGTGCGCCCGTACGGCTGCGACGTCGTACAGGAACAGGCCCGCGACGGCGAGGACCAGCAGTGCCACGACGGCCGCGGGGACGCGGCGCGCGGACCAGAAGCGGCCCTCGGGGCCATGGTCGCCGACGGCCGGGGGCGGTGGTGCCTCCGGTGCCCGCTCGATGACCGGCAGTCGTTGTGTGGTGCCCTCCGAGCCCTGGGGCTCGCTCATCACGTCCTCCCCTGTGCCGCGCCGTGCGCCGGGGTCAGATGCAGCCGCTCCACGTGGACGGCGACCTCCGGCACCTCCTTGCCCACCAAAGCGCGTACCCGGGAAGCGACATGTCGACGCACATCCGCGCACCGGGCGCCGATGTCACAGGGATAGTCGAGTTCGAGATGGAGACGGATGTGGGCGGTGCGATGGTGGACGACGACCGTCGCGTACGGGTGTGACGCCTCGTCCGACTGGTCGGCGAGCGCCTCGCGGGCCGCCTCGGCGGCGATCTTCGAGACGACCCGGTCGGCGATCCTCGTAGCGCCGCGCTCCCCCGGCGCGACGGCGGCCGGGGGTCTGCCCAGTTCACCGACGCCGTCGCTCACCCCCGTCACCGCCGGCGGTCGTCACGGGTGCGGAAGAAGTCGCCGAGTTCCAGGTCCCCCTCCAGGAACCGGCCCGCGACGAAGCCGATGGCGCCCAGGGCCGCCACCAGCAGGAAGGCCCCGAAGCCGCCGAAGTAGCCGGCGAAGCCCAGCGCCATCCCGGCGATCATGCCGACCACGGCCATGCTCATCGTGTGCTCCCCTCACGGTCGTCCACAGGCCGGTCGGTCACTGGATCCGGGGCTCCGGCTCCTCGTCCTCTTCCTCCGGCAGCTTCACGTCGCTCACCGCGATGTTGACCTCGACCACCTCGAGGCCGGTCATCCGCTCCACGGCCGCGATGACGTTCTCGCGGACGGCGCGAGCCACGTCGGCGATCGAGACGCCGTAGTCGACGACGATCTCCAGGTCGAGCGCCGTCTGTACCTCGCCGACCTCGGCCTTCACGCCGCGGGTCACCGACTTCGAGCCGCCGGGCACGCGGTCGCGCACGGCGCCGAAGGTGCGGCTGAGTCCACTGCCGAGGGCGTGGACGCCGAGCACGTCCCGGGCGGCCAGCCCGGCGATCTTCTCCACGACCCCGTCGGCGATCGTCGTACGGCCGCGGGTGCCGGGGTCTCCTCCGCCGCGCCGTGTCGCCTGCGCCCTGCGTGTCCCCGGGGTCTCGGGCAGGTCCTTCTCACCCGTGGGGGTCCTCGTCCGGTTCTGCTCCGTCATATCGGTCATCGCCGTACGTCCCTTTCGGTTCGTCGTCCTGTGACCACGGTAAGTGGGGTTGCCGCGGGGCGCGCCGGAGATGCGGCAGGCTGGAGGAATGACCGCGGACGGATGGGCTCGGACGGTACGGCACCGGCTGGGGGTGGGCAGGCTCCTGCCGCTCGGGGAGCCGGGGGACGGCTCGTGGATCGCGGAGGAGGCGGCCGCGGCGGTACTGCGGCACGTGGCCGCCGACCTGCCCGGGGTACGGCTGGACGCCCTCCGCATCGCCCTGACGGACCCGGAGGACGCGCACGACCCCGTCGTACCACCCCCACCGAGCGCCCTGCCGCCGGGACCACTGCGGATCACGGCGGACTTCGCGGCGACGGCGACCGAACCACTGCCGGCGACGGCGACCCTCCTCCGCACGACGCTCGCGACGGCGGCGACGCACCTGCTGGGGCTGACGGTGGCGGAGGTGGACCTACGGGTGACGGAACTGCTGGACGTGGAGGAGGGGTTGGAGGAGACCGGCGCACCCATGGAGGTACGCCCCACCTCTCCCCCGCCCGTGTCGCAGCCGTCGACCGATCCAGGGACTCCCGACGAGAAGCGCGTGGCCGCTGCCCTGGCCGTCCCGGGCGTGACCCGTCTGACGAGCGCCCTCGGACGCCGGGCCGTGCGCCTGGAGGAGGACCACCGGACGGAGGGCGCACTTCCCCGCCGCCACGCGCGCGTGGAGTTCGCGGTAGACGCGGACCACCGGGCCCTGGACGTGGCCCGCGAGGTCCGCACCGCCGTGTCCGAAGCCCTACCGGACCACCCGACGGTGACGGTGCTGGTCACGGCGGTGGATCACCAGCCCTGACCGTCGCTTCGGGCCGTGGGTCACTCGCCGAGGCCGGCCAGGTCTCGCAGGCGGCGGGCCTGGGCGGCTCGTTCCGCTGCGCGCTGGTCGTCGTAGGTACGGTCGTGGGCGCCGCGGAGCAGGGTCTTGGTCTCGATCACCGCGTCCCGGGGGGCCGCGAGGATCGCCGATGCCAGGTCGGAGACGGCCGCGTCGAGCTGGTCGGCGGGGACGGCGAGGTTGGCGAGGCCGGTACTGACCGCCTCCTCGGCCTGGACGAAGCGGCCGGTGAGGCAGATCTCCAGCGCGCGGCCGTAGCCGACGAGGGCGACGAGCGGGTGCGTGCCGGTCAGGTCGGGGACCAGGCCCAGGCTGGTCTCGCGCATGGCGAACTGCACGTCGTCCGCGACGACGCGCAGGTCACAGGCGAGGGCGAGCTGGAAACCCGCTCCGATGGCATGTCCCTGTACGGCGGCGATGGACACGAGGTCGCCGCGCCGCCACCAGGTGAAGCCGTCCTGGAACCCGGCGATGCTCGCGTCGAGTTCACCGTCGCTGCTGCGCGCGAGGTCGATGAACGTCGGCTCGCCCTCGATGCCCTCGGGCGTGAACATCTGCCGGTCGAGGCCGGCGGAGAAGGACTGCCCCTCGGCACGCAGCACCACGACCCGGACCGACCCCGGCAGCACCCGCCCGGCCTCGGCGAGCGCTCGCCACAGGGCGGGGCTCTGCGCATTGCGCTTGGCCGGGTTGGTGAGCGTCACCGTGGCGATCGCGTCGTCGACGGTGAGCCGTACGCCGTCCTTGTCGAGTACGGGACCGAGGTCCTGGGCGGACGTGGCCATGGGGTGCCTCCGATGAGTGCGGTCAGCAGAGCAGTAGGGACTACAAGCTAAGTGACTGCACAGTAACCACCCGGCCAGTCATCCGACCGACCGGGTGGCCACCATCGAAGCCGATGGGCCGCCCGGGTCAGGACGAGGCGGCCTTCTTGCCCCGTGTCGCACCGCCACGCCCACGGAGCGTGACGCCCGACTCGCTGAGCATCCGGTGCACGAAGCCATACGAGCGGCCGGTTTCCTCGGCCAGTGCCCGAATGCTCGCACCGGAGTCGTACTTCTTCTTCAGGTCTGCCGCGAGCTTGTCGCGCGCGGCGCCGGTCACCCGGCTGCCCTTCTTCAGAGTCTCGGCCACCCGTGCCTCCTCATGGGAAGTGCGCTCTGGTCTCCTCATGATCACCCCTCCGGGCCGTCATGGCCACCCATTCGGCAAGGTCCGTGAGACAGGCTTTTGACGACAGGAGCGCGTCCCCACATGCGGAATGCGACATTCCGCGTTGTCGTGTTCGTTCGGCCGAACGGGTTGATCCACGAAGTGCCAGGTCAGGACGTGACGCGGCCGAGCCCTTCGGGACAGGGGGCTCGGCCGGGAAAATTGATGTAGGACACACCTCGGTACGAGGAGATCTCACACAGATGGTGGATCACCGATGGGCCGAATGATCCATACGGCGTTGATCACCCGGTGATCACGTATTCGATCAAGCGAGCGCGACGAGGTCCGCGTAGTCGGATCCCCACAGATCCTCGACCCCGTCGGGCAGCAGGATGATGCGCTCCGGCTGGAGCGCCTCCACGGCGCCCTCGTCGTGGGTGACCAGGACGACCGCGCCCTTGTAGGTGCGCAGGGCGCCCAGGATCTCCTCGCGGCTGGCGGGGTCGAGGTTGTTGGTGGGCTCGTCCAGGAGCAGCACGTTGGCTGAGGAGACCACCAGCGTCGCCAGGGCCAGGCGGGTCTTCTCGCCGCCGGAGAGGACACCGGCCGGCTTGTCGACGTCGTCGCCGGAGAACAGGAACGAGCCCAGCACCTTGCGGACCTCGACGAGGTCCATGTCGGGGGCGGCCGAGCGCATGTTCTCCAGGACCGTGCGGTCGGCGTCGAGGGTCTCGTGCTCCTGGGCGTAGTAGCCGAGCTTGAGGCCGTGCCCGGGGACGACACCGCCCGTGTCGGGGTGCTCGACGCCCGCGAGGAGCCGGAGCAGGGTGGTCTTGCCGGCGCCGTTGAGGCCGAGGATGACGACCCTGGAGCCCTTGTCGATGGCCAGGTCGACGTCGGTGAAGATCTCCAGCGAGCCGTAGGACTTCGACAGACCCTCGGCCATCAGCGGGGTCTTGCCACAGGGCGCGGGCTCGGGGAAGCGCAGCTTGGCGACCTTGTCCGACTGCCGCACCGCCTCCAGGCCGGCGAGGAGCTTGTCCGCGCGGCGGGCCATGTTCTGCGCGGCGACGGTCTTGGTCGCCTTGGCCCGCATCTTGTCGGCCTGGGAGTGCAGCGCGGCGGCCTTCTTCTCGGCGTTGGCGCGCTCGCGCTTGCGCCGCTTCTCGTCGGCCTCGCGCTGCTGCTGGTAGAGCTTCCAGCCCATGTTGTAGACGTCGATCTGGGCGCGGTTGGCGTCCAGGTAGAACACCTTGTTGACGACCGTCTCGACCAGGTCGACGTCGTGGGAGATGACGATGAAGCCGCCGCGGTAGGTCTTCAGGTAGTCCCGCAGCCAGATGATCGAGTCGGCGTCGAGGTGGTTGGTCGGCTCGTCGAGCAGCAGGGTGTCCGCGTCGGAGAACAGGATGCGCGCCAGCTCGATACGGCGGCGCTGACCGCCGGAGAGCGTGTGCAGCGGCTGGCCGAGGACCCGGTCGGGCAGGTTGAGCGCGGCGGCGATGGTGGCGGCCTCGGCCTCGGCGGCGTATCCGCCCTTCGTCAGGAACTCCGTCTCCTGGCGCTCGTACTGCCTGAGGGCCTTCTCGCGCGTGGCGCCCTGGCCGTTGGCGATGCGCTGCTCGTTCTCGCGCATCTTGCGCAGCAGGACGTCCAGGCCGCGGGCGGAGAGGATGCGGTCGCGGGCGAGGACGTCGAGGTCGCCGGTGCGGGGGTCCTGCGGGAGGTAGCCGACCTCGCCGGAGCGGGTGATCTGGCCGGCGGCGGGGATGCCCTCACCGGCGAGGCACTTGGTGAGGGTGGTCTTGCCGGCGCCGTTGCGTCCGACCAGGCCGATGCGGTCGCCCTTGGCGACTCGGAAGGTGGCGGACTCGATGAGGACTCGGGCGCCGGCGCGCAGCTCGATACCGGTGGCGGAGATCACGGACATGCTCCAGGGCGGACAGGGGGTTGACGGATGGGCGGCTGAGGACGTTCCCGCCGTCTAATGCGCGAGGAGAATGGCCATGGGCCAAGTCTAACGGGGCCGTGCAAGCGCATTTTCTACGTCCGGGTGTTCGTTACGGCACTTGTCAGTTCCCTCCGGTGTGCACCTGGAAGGCGGCGCGGCGCACGGCCTTGGCGAGGGCCGGGTCGGGGTGGGCGGCGGCGAGGGCGACCAGGACCTGGACGGTGCGCGGGTGGCCGACGGCGCGGACCTCGTCGAGCAGCATCGGCACCGTGGGCTGCACGGCGGACTCCAGGTGCCGTACCAGCATGGGGGCCTCGCCGTGGTCGGCGACGGCGGCCGCGGTGTCGACCCACAACCAGGTGGCCTCCTCGCGGGTGAGCACCTCGTGCGCGTCCTCGGGATCGACGCCGTCGTGCTCGGCCAGCCACAGCAGGGCGTACGGGCGCAGGGTGGGCTCGTCGGCGACGGCGCGGACGTCGGGCTCGGCGGGGGCGCCGACCACGCGCAGCGCCTCGAAGGCGAGACCGCGCAGCAGGGCGTCGTCGCCGCGCGCGGCGGCGATGAGCTCGGTGACCGCGCTGCCGACGGGGCGGGCGGCGAGCCAGGCGCGGTACTCGGCGCGGGCGGCGTTCGGGCGCAGCTGGGCGCAGCCGCGCAGCATCTCCTCGGCGACGGCCTCGATGTTCCCGGCCGGGCTCTGCGCGGCGACGCAGATCTGCTCCAGCTTCACCCACACCGCCCAGTTGCCGAGCGGGGTGAGCGTCGCGTGTCCGTCGCCGCAGGTGAGGGCGCCGACGGAGGCGAGGGCGTGCAGGGCCCAGTCAAGGAGGGGGGCGAGCGGGGCGTCGGGCGTCTGGGGCTGCTCGACGGGCTCGGACTGCGGACCGTAGGGAATCTCGCAGCGCTCCGTGCGCAGTTCGACGACCCGCTGCTCCAGCAGGTCCAGCAGCTGCTCCACCGGGACGGGCCCGGCGGACAGCTGGAGGAAGGAGAGCACCTGCGGCATCGCCGAGACGACCTCGGCGACGGCGGCGGGCTCGTGCTCCGAGGGTTCCGCGTGGGCCAGCGACCAGGCGTCGAACAGGGCGACCCAGCCGCGCAGTACGGCGCTGTCGTCCCGGTCCCAGGCGCGCAGCCGCCAGCCGGGGCGGGCGCTGTCGCCGTGCACCTCGACGAGGCCCGCGAGCCGCGCGGTGTCCCAGTCGGCGTGGATCTGAGCGACGGTCAGGCCGAGGTCCCGGGCCGCCCGTTCGGCGGTCGCGTCGGAGAGGGTGGCCTTGCCGTCGGCCCGCGCGCCCTCGCTGCCGGGGCCGAGGGCGGCGTCGGCCCAGTGGGCGACACGGGCCGCGTCGGCAAGACCTGAGCGCGCCATTCTGGCCAGCTCCGCGGGCGCCGGTGTGCCCTCCGGCGGGCGCGGCGCCGGGCGCCGTGGGCGCCGCTGGTTCACGGCTGTGGGGGCGGCGGCCAGGGGTCGCGGGCGGACGAGTCGAAGCCTGGAGTCGCGCGGGATACGGGACGTCACGGGTGCAGTCTTCCGGTTGACGGTCCGAAAACCCAAACGGAACGTCACCGGGGGCGACGGGCGTGGCCAAGGGACGGGGCCCATGGGGCGGTGAAGGGCCTGGAACAGGCCAGTGGTACGGGCTTAAACGGAATCGGGTCGACCGTTCAGCGCCGATTCCTCACGACGGGTCACATCAGCGGGGTGAGGAAGCGACGCAGCGCCTCTTCGTAGCCTTCCGGGTCGGCGTTCCACATCGCCGCGTGCGGGGCCCGGCGGACGGTGTGCAGGGCGACCAGGTTCGGTCGGCCCTCGGCGAGGCTGCGGGAGAACTGCCAGGGGGCCAGGGTGTCGTCCGGGCCGTGGATGACGAGGGTCGGCACGCTCGGTTCGGCGGCGGCCGCGGCGGAGCGGTCGCCCTCCATGCCGGTGCGGCCCTGCGCGGCGCGCACCGCGAGCGGCAGCAGCGCGCCCGGGGTGCGGCGGGCGGCGGCGAGGGCGCGCAGGGTGGTCGCCCAGCTGAGCACCGGCGAGTCCAGGATCAGCCCGGAGACGCGGTCGCGCAGTCCCGAGTGGGCGGTGGCGCGCATCGCCATGGTGGCGCCGGTGGACCAGCCGAGCAGTACGACCCGTTGGGCGCCGTTGCCGACGGCGTGCCGGATGGCCGCGTCCAGGTCGCGCCACTCGGTCTCACCGAGGTGGTTCAGGCCGTCCGGGGAGCGAGGGGCGCCGGGGTCGCCGCGGTAGGCGAGGGCGAGCACCGGGAAACGCTGGCGGTGCAGGAACTCCATGACGTTCATGGTGAGTTCGCGGGTGGTGCCGAGGCCATGCACGGCGATGACCCAGGTCCTGCGCGCGCCGGGCACGAACCAGGCGGGCAGGGTGCCGAGTTCGCCGGGGATGTGGACGTCGGTGTGGTCGAGGCCGAGGGAGTCGCGGGGGTTGCCGACGTACAGGTTGGAGGTGAGCCACACCTTGTCGCCGGGTTCGAGGGTGCCGTGCGTGACGCGTTCGAGGCGGCGTACGACGGTGTCGGCGGAGTGCGTCGCGTGGGTGAGGACGGGACCGACGACCGCGTGGCTGCCGTCGCCGGCCAGGCCGTAGGTGCCGGGGCGCAGCGCGGCGAGGTCGCGGGTGAGGGCGATCTGGCCGGCCGCCGTGGCGTGCACGGTGAGCCGGGGTTCGGTGGGCAGGGGGCGGCCGGGCGGCGCCTTGAGCGCGGCGTCGCTGGCGAACCGGCCTGCGGCCACGGAGGCCGCGCCGGCGGCCAGGGCTACGGTGACGGCGGCGGCCGTCGCTTTGACAGTGCGCACCTGTCCAGTGTCCTGGCGGTCCCGGTGACCGGCCAGCGGAAGGAGGAAGCGGGGTGATGCCGCCCGTCGGCGGCGGTGTGGTGCGCTCACCCCACCCCGGTACCCCGTGACGTCACCTCTGCTGCCCGTACCCGCGCAGCTTTTCGCCGACCTCCTCCACCTGGGCGAGGGAGAGCAGGTTCGGGGACATGCCCGGCACCGAGGAGGCGGTGAGCCACAGGCGGCACATCCACTCCAGCTGGGCCGTGCGGTCGTAGGCCTGGGACAGACTCGTGCCGTGGGCCATCGTGCCGTGGTTCTGCAGGAGGCAGGCGGTGCGGTCGGCGAGGGCGCGGAGCATGTTCTGCGCCAACTCGTCGGTGCCGTAGGTCGCGTACCGGGCGACTCGGACCGGGCCGCCCAGGGCCGCGGTCATGTAGTGGATCGTCGGGAGCTCGGGGACGAGGGTGGAGACCGCCGTCGCGTGGACGGCGTGGGTGTGGACGACCGCCCGCGCGCCGGTCGAACGGTATACGGCGAGATGCATCGGCAGCTCGCTGGTCGGGACCAGGGTGCCGAGGACCTGTCGGCCGTCGAGGTCGACGCCGGTGATGTCGTCCGGTGCGAGGCGGTCGTAGGGGACGCCCGAGGGCGTGACCAGCACGGTGTCGCCGACGCGCGCCGAGACGTTGCCCGAGGTGCCGACGACCAGGCCGTCGGTGACGGTGCGGCGGGCCGTCGCCACGAGCTCTTCCCAGGCCCGCGCCTCCTCGGGGAGCGCGCCCCGCTCTCCGCGTACCTTTTGCCCGTCCCGCTGCTGTTCGCCCATGCCGCGATCATCCCAGGCGCAGGTCGGCCGGGAACCGAGTTCGCCCGGTACCACCCACCGCGACATCCTGACGCCCTCCTCAGTTCATCTTCCGTTCACCCAGGTTTCCTACGGTCAACCGACCGATGACTTCGAACGATTGCCTGGGTAAATGGAAAACTTCTCGCTGATCCTCGCGATTGTGGTGATCACCGCACTCGCGTTCGATTTCACGAACGGTTTCCACGACACCGCCAACGCGATGGCCACCACCATCTCGACCGGCGCACTCAAGCCCAAGGTCGCGGTGGCCATGTCCGCCGCGCTCAACCTTGTTGGCGCCTTCCTCTCCGTGGAGGTCGCGAACACGATCTCCAAGGGTCTCGTCGATGAGAACGGCATCCGCCCCGAGGTCATCTTCGCCGCCCTGGTCGGCGCGATCCTCTGGAACCTGGTGACCTGGCTGGTGGGCCTGCCGTCCAGTTCCTCGCACGCCCTGATGGGCGGTCTGATCGGCGCCACCGTCGCCTCGGCCGGCTTCGGCGCGGTCCACGGCGACGTGCTCGTCACCAAGGTGCTGCTGCCGGCGCTCGCCGCCCCGGTCGTCGCCGGGCTCGCCGCGATGCTCGCGACCCGCTTCTCCTACGCCCTCGACCGCAAGGCCGACGGCAAGGCAACCGAGAAGGGCTACCGCGCCGGGCAGATCGCCTCGGCCGGCCTGGTCTCGCTGGCCCACGGCACCAACGACGCGCAGAAGACGATGGGCATCATCACCCTCGCCCTGGTCGCCGGCGGCGCCGTCGCCCCCGACTCCGACCCGCCCACCTGGGTCATCCTCTCCGCGGGTCTGGCCATCGCCCTCGGCACGTACATCGGCGGCTGGCGCATCATCCGCACGATGGGCAAGGGCCTGACCGAGCTTCAGCCGCGGCAGGGTTTCGCCGCCCAGACCAGCGCGGCCACGGCCATCCTGGCCTCCTCGCACCTCGGTTTCTCCCTCTCCACCACGCACGTCGTCTCCGGTTCGGTGATGGGCGCGGGCCTCGGCCGCAAGGGCGGGGTGGTGCGCTGGTCCACCGCGACCCGGATGCTGGTCGCCTGGGTCCTGACGCTGCCGGCCGCCGCCCTGGTCGGCGCGGGCGCGGAGTCCGTGACGGACCTCGGGGACTGGGGCACCGCCGTCGTCGCCGTCTTCCTCGTCGCCGCGAGCGCCGCGATCTGGAAGGTTTCGCGCCGCGAGGTCGTCGACGCGTCGAACGTCAACGAGACCGAGGAGCCGGCCGGTGTCGTCACCACGGCGATCGCCGCCGTCACCCCTCCTCCCCCGGGCGCGGTGACGGAGGGTCTGACGGCCACGATCGCCGCGCCGGTCACCACCACGGAACCGGCGGCCCCGCCGGCCGCCGTCTGAGCCCCGGCCACCCGGTAACGAAGGAATCAGCAGCATGAAGATCGACTGGTCGGCCCTGGGCTCCGTCTTCGGTGTCAGCCTCGCGGTCACCGTGGGCCTCGTGGCCCTGTTCACCCTCGGCGTCATGGGCCTGTCGCACCGCGAGCGGGCCACCGCGCAGGGCGGCTCGGCGGCCCTCGCGACGGCCGGAGCGTACGTGGCCTTCGCGGGCTGCGCGGCGGCGGTGGCGTACGGAATCAACCTGATCATGGCCAAGGGCTGAGCCCTTTCCCGCAGTTGGTGCCGGGACGGTGATCCGTCCCGGCACCTCGCGTTTTCCGTGACCACGGCGACCCCTCGCGTGTGGGCCTCAGCACACTCTCCCGTCGCAGGTCAACGGCAAGTTGACTGCCGTTCGGGTGCGTGGTGGACTGCCGGAGCCATGTACGGCGGCAAGGGAGGAAGCCGGTGCGAGTCCGGCGCGGTCCCGCCACTGTCACCGGGGTAGGTAGCCCCGGGAGCCAGGAACTCCCACCGCCGGTCTCGTCGAACCAGGGCGCGGACACCCTGAGTGAGGACATACAGCCATGCTCGCCTGCCGTTTGAGGTACTGGACCGGGATCCTTCCGAAGGGCCCCGGGTCGCTGCCCGGCCCCACGGCCGGCTGAGCCGATGCGTGCCGGTCGCGTCTTCGCGTACGGCGCCGCCGCCGGCCTCCTCGGCGACCAGCTGCTCGGCGATCCGCGCCGGGGGCACCCGGTCGCCGCTTTCGGACGGGCCGCGGGTGCCGTGGAGCGGGTGCTGTGGCGGGACCACCGCGGGTGGGGGACCCTGCACACCGCCGTGTGCGTCGGGGGTGCCGTGGCGCTGGGCGCCGTGGCGGAGACGGTCGTACGTCCGTCCCGTACCGCTTCCGTGGCCCTGACCGCCGCCGCCACCTGGGCGGTTGTCGGCGGCCGCTCGCTCGCGCGTGAGGCGCGGGTCGTCGGGCGGGCCCTGCGGGCGGGTGACGTCCAGGGTGCCCGGGAGCGGCTGCCGCATCTGTGCGGGCGGGATCCGCAGGCGCTGGACGCGGACGGGATCGCCCGGGCCGTGGTGGAGTCGGTCGCCGAGAACACCTCGGACGCCGTGGTCGGGGCGTTGGTGTGGGGGGCCGTCGGCGGGGTGCCGGGGCTGCTCGGGTTCCGGGCCGTCAACACGCTGGACGCCATGGTCGGTCACAGGTCGGCGCGGTACCGGCGCTACGGGTGGGCCTCCGCGCGGCTGGACGACGTGGCCGGCTGGCCGGGGGCCCGGCTGACCGCGGCACTGGCGACGGTCGCGGGGAGCGACCCGCGCGGAGCGGCACGGGTCTGGCGTGCGGACGCGGGGAAGCATCCGAGCCCCAACGCCGGTCCTGTGGAGGCCTCGTTCGCGGGAGCGCTCGGCGTGCGCCTGGGCGGGACCCTCTCCTACGGCGGGCGGGTCGAGCACCGGCCCGTGCTCAACGCACCGGGCCGCGCCGTCGCCGTACCGGACATCGAGCGGGCCGTACGGCTCTCCCGGCGCGTCGGTCTGCTCGCGCTCGGCGTCAGTGCCGCCGCGCGCCTGTTGGTGAAGGGACGTACGTCATGAGCGGGGGTCTCCTCGTCGCCGGCACCACGTCCGACGCCGGCAAGAGTGTCGTCACCGCCGGGATCTGCCGGTGGCTGGTGCGCCAAGGGGTCAAGGTGGCTCCCTTCAAGGCGCAGAACATGTCGCTCAACTCCTTCGTGACCCGCGAGGGCGCCGAGATCGGGCGGGCGCAGGCCATGCAGGCGCAGGCGTGCCGGATCGAGCCGACGGCGCGGATGAACCCCGTGCTGCTGAAGCCGGGGGGCGAGCAGAGCAGCCAGGTCGTGCTCATGGGCAAACCGGTGGGCGAGCTGAGCGCGCGGGGGTACCACGGTGGGCGGCAGCAGAAGCTCCTCGGGACCGTGCTGGAGTGTCTCGCCGAGTTGCGGGGCACGTATGACGCGGTGATCTGTGAGGGGGCCGGCAGTCCCGCGGAGATCAATCTGCGCCGGACCGACATCGTGAACATGGGGATCGCCCGCAACGCCGGGCTTCCCGTCCTCGTGGTCGGTGACATCGACCGCGGGGGCGTGTTCGCCTCGTTCTTCGGGACGGTGGCGCTGCTGTCGGAGGAGGACCAGCGGCTCGTCGCCGGGTTCCTGGTGAACAAGTTCCGGGGTGACGTCTCGCTGCTCGAACCGGGCCTCGACATGCTGCACGGGCTCACCGGGCGGCGCACCTACGGTGTTCTGCCCTTCCGGCACGGGCTGGGCATCGACGAGGAGGACGGGCTGCGGGTCTCCCTGCGCGGAACCGTACGGGAGTCGAACGTCGCCCCTCCCGTGGGTGAGGACGTGCTGCGGGTCGCCGTCTGCGCGATCCCGCTCATGTCGAACTTCACCGACGTGGACGCCCTGGCCGCCGAACCCGGGGTCGTGGTGCGGTTCGTGGACCGGCCGGAGGAGCTGGCCGACGCCGATCTCGTCGTGATCCCGGGGACGCGGGGCACGGTCCGGGCCCTGGAGTGGCTGCGGGAGCGCGGCCTCGCGGACGAGCTGCGGCGCAGGGTCGCCGAGCAGCGGCCCGTCCTGGGCGTCTGCGGCGGCTTCCAGATCCTGGGTGAGCGCATCGAGGACGAGATCGAGTCGCGGGCCGGCAGGGTGGACGGGCTCGGCGTGCTGCCCGTACGCGTCCGGTTCGCGCGGGAGAAGACGCTCACCCGGCCCGTGGGAGAGGCCCTCGGCGAGCGGGTCGAGGGGTACGAGATCCACCACGGCGTGGCCGAAGTGACCGGCGGGAATGGGTTCATCTCCGATGACAAAGGACACAGCCTGGACGGCTGCCGGGTCGGCCAGACCTGGGGCACCCACTGGCACGGTTCGCTGGAGTCGGACGGTTTCCGGCGGGCCTTTCTGCGCGAGGTGGCGGCCGCCGCGGGCCGCCGTTTCGTGCCGGCCGAGGACACGTCGTTCGCCGCGCTGCGCGAGGAGCAGCTCGACCGGCTCGGCGACCTGATCGAACAGCACGCGGACACGGACGCGCTGTGGCGGCTCATCGAGTCGGGCGCGCCGCAAGGACTGCCTTTCATTCCACCGGGAGCGCCCGTATGAGCACAGTGTTGTTGTTGTCGACGGCCGACACGGATCTGCTGGCGGCCCGGGCCGCCTCCGGTGCCGACTACCGGATCGGCAACCCGACGCGCGTCGACGTCACCGAGGAGCTGCCCGCTCTCCTCGACGGCGCCGACATCGCCGTCGTACGGCTGCTCGGCGGGAAACGGGCGTGGGAGGACGGGCTGGCCGCCCTGAAGGCGTCCGGCGTTCCGACCGTGCTGCTCGGCGGGGAGGCCGTGCCGGACGCGGAGTTGATGGCGGAGTCGTCCGTGCCGGCGGGTGTGGTGGCCGAGGCGCTGAAGTACCTCGTCGAGGGCGGGCCCGACAACCTCACCGAACTCGCCCGGTTCCTCTCGGACACCGTGCTGCTGACCGGCGAGGGGTTCGTCGAGCCGCGCAAGATGCCGGAGTACGGCGTCCACGGCTCGTACGACAGGGTCGACGGCCGGCCCACCGTGGGCGTGCTCTTCTACCGGGCCCATGAACTGAGCGGCAACACCGCCTTCGTGGACACCCTGTGCCAGGCGATCGAGGCGCGGGGCGCCAACGCCCTTCCCGTGTACTGCGGTTCACTGCGCGGCGCGGACGCGGGGCTGTACGAGATCCTCGCCGGGGCCGACTCACTGGTCGCCACCGTGCTGGCGGCCGGCGGCACGCACGCCTCGCAGGCCTCGGCGGGCGGCGACGAGGAGGCGTGGGACATCGGGGCCCTCGCGGACCTCAACGTGCCCGTGCTGCAGGGGCTCTGCCTCACCTCGTCGCGGGAGGCGTGGGACGCCTCGGACGCCGCGCTCTCCCCCATGGACGCGGCCATGCAGGTCGCGATCCCGGAGTTCGACGGCCGTCTGATCACCGTGCCGTTCTCCTTCAAGGAGCAGGGCCCCGACGACGTCCCGGTGTACGTCGCCGACCCCGAGCGGGCCGCGCGGGTGGCCGGGATCGCGGTGCGGCACGCGCGGCTCAAGCACAAGCCGAACGCCGAGAAGAAGCTGGCGCTCGTGTTCACCGCCTACCCGACGAAGCACTCGCGTGTCGGCAACGCGGTGGGGCTCGACACGCCCGCGTCGGCCGTGCGGGTGCTGGACGCGCTGCGGGACGCCGGGTACGCGCTCACCGAATACCCCGACAACGGCGACGAGTTGATCCACCGGCTCATCGAGGCCGGCGGTCACGACGTGGAGTGGCTGACCGAGGAGCAGCTGGCCGCCGCGCCCGCGCGCGTGCCGCTCGCCGACTACCGGGCCTGGTTCGACAAGCTCGATCCGGAGCTGCGCGACGGGATGCTCGAGGCGTGGGGCGAGCCGCCGGGCTCGCTGTACGTCGACGGGGACGACATCGTGCTCGCGTCCCTGCGGTTCGGGAACGTCGTCGTGATGATCCAGCCCCCGCGCGGCTTCGGGGAGAACCCGATCGCGATCTACCACGACCCCGACATGCCACCGTCGCACCACTACATGGCCGCCTATAGGTGGCTGGAAAACAGCTTCGGCGCCGACGCGATCGTGCACATGGGCAAGCACGGCACGATGGAGTGGCTGCCGGGCAAGGGACTCGGGCTCAGCGGCGGTTGCGCCCCGGACGCCGTACTCGGTGAACTCCCGCTGGTCTACCCGTTCATCGTCAACGACCCCGGCGAGGGCACCCAGGCCAAGCGGCGCGGCCACGCCACGGTCGTCGACCACCTGGTGCCGCCGATGGCCCGCGCCGACACCTACGGCGACCTGGCCAAGCTGGAGCAGCTGCTCGACGAGTACGCGCTCGTCTCCGACCTGGACCCGACCAAGGCACCGGCGGTGCGCGCGCAGATCTGGACGCTGGTGAAGGCGGCCGAGCTGCACCACGACCTGCACGTCGACGAGCAGCCCGACGACGAGGCGTTCGACGAGTTCGTCATGCACATCGACGGCTATCTGTGCGAGATCAAGGATGTGCAGATCAGGGACGGTCTGCACATCCTGGGCGGCGGTCCGGTCGGTGAGCCGCGCGTGAACCTCGTGCTCGCCGTGCTGCGCGCCTCCCAGGTGTGGGGCGGACAGGCCGACGCGCTGCCGGGACTGCGGGCCGCGCTGGCGGCTCATTTCGGGCTGGTGGAGAAGGAGTTGCTGGCCGAGCCCGGGGCGCCGGTGAAGGTGCCGGTGGAGCTGACGGATCTGGTCGAGGGACCCTCCCGCACGGCCGCCGACGCCGTGGACCTGCTGGAGCAGCTGTGCCGGCGGGTCGCGGAGGGCATGGAGGCGCGGGGCTGGGACGCGGGCGCCGTCCCCGCACTCGTCCGTGACGTCCTCGGCACCGAACTCCCGGACGCGGTGGCGGTGTTGGAGTTCGCCTGCACCGAGGTGGTGCCGCGGCTCGCGAGGACCACCGACGAGATCGGGCACATCCTCAAGGCTCTGGACGGCGGTTACGTCCCCGCCGGCCCGTCCGGCTCCCCCACCCGCGGTCTGGTCAACGTCCTGCCGACCGGCCGCAACTTCTACTCGGTCGACCCCAAGGCGATTCCGTCCAGGCTGAGTTGGGAGGTCGGCCAGTCGCTCGCGGACTCCCTCGTGCAGCGCTATCTGCAGGACACCGGGGAGTACCCGAAGTCGGTGGGCCTGACGGTGTGGGGCACCTCGGCCATGCGGACCCAGGGTGACGACATCGCGGAGATCCTGGCGTTGCTGGGCTGCCGGCCGGTGTGGGACGACGCCTCGCGCCGGGTGACGGGGTTCGAGGTGATCCCCCTGGCGGAGCTGGGCCGGCCCCGCATCGACGTCACCGTCCGCATCTCCGGCTTTTTCCGGGACGCGTTCCCGCATGTGGTCGGGCTGATCGACGACGCGGTCCGGCAGGTGGCCGAGCTGGACGAGCCCGCCGACGGGAACTTCGTGAAGGCCCACGCCGACGCCGACACCGCCGAGCACGGTGACCGGCGCCGGGCCACCGCCCGCATCTTCGGTTCCAAGCCGGGCGCGTACGGTGCCGGGCTGCTGCCCCTGATCGACGCCCGCAACTGGCGCTCGGACGCCGACCTCGCCGAGGTGTACGCGGTGTGGGGCGGTTACGCCTACGGGCGCGGACTCGACGGGCGGGCCGCGCGCGGGGACATGGAGACGGCGTTCAGGCGGATCGCCGTGGCCGCCAAGAACGTCGACACCCGCGAGCACGACCTCGTCGACGCCGACGACTACTTCCAGTACCACGGCGGCATGGTCGCGATGGTCCGCCACCTCACCGGCGCCTCCCCGGAGGCGTACGTCGGCGACTCCGCCACCCCGGACCAGGTCAAGACCCGCACGCTCGGCGAGGAGACCCACCGCGTCTTCCGCGCCCGTGTGGTCAACCCCCGCTGGATGGCGGCCATGCGGCGCCACGGCTACAAGGGCGCCTTCGAGATGGCGGCGACCGTGGACTACCTCTTCGGCTACGACGCCACGGCCGGCGTCGTCGACGACTGGATGTACGAGAAGCTCAGCGCCGAGTACGTCTTCGCCCCGGAGAACCGGGAGTTCATGAAGAAGTCCAACCCGTGGGCGCTGCGCGGCATCACCGAGCGGCTCCTCGAAGCCGCCGAACGCGGGCTGTGGGCCGAGCCGGACGCGGAGACGCTGGAGCGGCTGCGCGCCACGTACCTGGAACTCGAAGGCGACCTGGAGGGCGACCAGTGACCACCCCCTTCCCCTTTACGGCGGTCGTCGGCCAGGACGACCTGCGCCTCGCACTGCTGCTGAACGCCGTCTCCCCGGCGGTCGGCGGGGTGCTGGTGCGCGGCGAGAAGGGCACCGCCAAGTCCACGGCGGTCCGGGCCCTTTCGGCGCTCATGCCGCAGCTGAACGTGGTCGCGGGCTGCCGTTTCTCCTGCGACCCCGACTCCCCCGACCCGGCCTGTCCGGACGGCCCGCACGAGCCGGGGGCGTTCGAGACCCGCCCGGCGCGGATGGTCGAGCTGCCGGTGGGTGCCTCGGAGGACCGGCTGGTGGGCGCCCTGGACATCGAGCGGGCGCTGGCGGAGGGCGTGAAGGCCTTCGAGCCGGGCCTGCTCGCCGACGCCCACCGCGGGATCCTGTACGTCGACGAGGTCAATCTCCTCCACGACCACCTGGTCGACCTGCTGCTGGACGCGGCAGCGATGGGCGCCTCCTACGTCGAACGCGAGGGCGTGTCCGTGCGCCACGCGGCGCGTTTCCTGCTCGTCGGCACCATGAACCCCGAAGAGGGCGAGCTGCGGCCGCAGTTGCTCGACCGGTTCGGCCTGACGGTGGAGGTGGCCGCCTCGCGCGAGCCCGACCAGCGGGTGGAGGTCGTGCGGCGCAGGCTCGCCTACGACGACGATCCGGCCGGTTTCGCGGCCCGTTGGGCGGACGAGGAGTCGGCCGTACGGCAACGAATCGTCGCCGCCCGGGAGTTGTTGCCGTCGGTGCGGCTGGGCGACGGGGCGCTGCGGCAGATCGCGGCGACCTGTGCCGCCTTCGAGGTGGACGGCATGCGGGCCGACATCGTGATGGCCCGCACCGCGACGGCGCTGGCCGCCTGGGCCGGCCGGACCGACGTGCTCGCCGAGGACGTACGGCAGGCTGCCCTGCTCGCGCTGCCGCACCGGCGCCGCCGCAACCCCTTCGACGCGCCCGGACTCGACGAGGACAAGCTCGACGAGACGCTGGAGCAGTACGCCGAGGACGACGACCCGGAACCCGACGGCGACGGACCCGGCGGGGGCGGCGGGCAGCCGACGCCGGACGAGGGTCCGCGGGACGGCGGGGACACCGGCGCGCGGCCCGAGGCCGGGGAGGACGGCGAACCGCAGGCCTCCGGCGCCGGCGAGCAGTCCGCCGCACGGGCCGCCGAGCCCTTCCGGACCAAGGCGCTGAGCGTGCCCGGGATCGGTGAGGGGGCGGCGGGCCGGCGTTCGCGGGCGCGGACCGAGCACGGGCGGACGACGGGTGCCAGGCGGCCCCGGGGGACGCTCACCAAGCTGCATCTGGCGGCGACGGTGCAGGCGGCGGCGCCGCATCAGCGGGCGCGGGGACGGTCCGGGCCGGGGCTGGTCGTGCGGCGGGACGATCTGCGGCAGGCCACGCGGGAGGGGCGCGAGGGCAACCTCGTGCTGTTCGTGGTCGACGCCTCCGGGTCGATGGCGGCGCGGCAGCGGATGAGCGCCGTGAAGGGCGCCGTCCTGTCGCTGCTGCTGGACGCCTATCAACGCCGGGACAAGGTGGGGCTGGTGACCTTCCGGGGCGCGGCGGCCGAGGTGGCGCTGCCGCCGACGTCGTCCGTCGACGCGGCCGCGGCCCGGCTGGAGTCGCTGCCGACAGGTGGGCGGACGCCGCTCGCCGCGGGGCTGCTCAAGGCACATGACGTGCTGCGGGTGGAGCGGCTGCGGGATCCCGCGCGGCGGCCGCTGGTGGTCGTGGTGACGGACGGACGGGCCACCGGCGGTCCCGAGCCCGTGGCCCTCGCCGGGCGTGCGGCCCGGTTGTTCGCGGCCGAGTCGGTCGCCTCGGTGGTCGTCGACTGCGAGTCGGGGCCCGTGCGGCTGGGGCTGGCGGGGCAGCTCGCCGGTGAGCTGGGCGGTACGGCGGTGACGCTCGACGAATTGCGGGCGGACTCCATCGCCGGGCTGGTGAAGGACGTACAGAGGAGGGCCGCGTAATGCCGCAGGGGCAGCCGAGCGTCGTACCGGACGACGGACTGACGACCCGTCAGCGCCGTAACCGTCCCCTGGTGGTCGTGCACACCGGGATCGGGAAGGGCAAGTCCACCGCCGCGTTCGGGCTCGCGCTGCGGGCCTGGAACCAGGGGTGGCCGATCGGGGTGTTCCAGTTCGTCAAGTCCGCCAAGTGGAAGGTCGGCGAGGAGAACGCGCTGCGGGTGCTGGGCGCCTCCGGCGAGGGCGGGAGCGTCGACTGGCACAAGATGGGCGAGGGCTGGTCGTGGGTGCAGCGCGACGAGCAGCTGGACAACGAGGAGAAGGCCCGGGAGGGCTGGGAGCAGGTCAAGCGGGACCTGGCCGCCGAGACCTACAGGCTGTACGTGCTCGACGAGTTCGCCTACCCGATGCACTGGGGCTGGGTGGACACCGACGAGGTCGTGGAGGTGCTGCGGAACCGGCCCGGGACCCAGCATGTCGTGATCACCGGACGCAACGCGCCCGAGAAGCTCGTCGCGTTCGCGGACCTGGTGACCGACATGTCCAAGGTGAAGCATCCGATGGACGTCGGGCAGAAGGGGCAGAGGGGCATCGAGTGGTGACCTCGTCCGTCCCACGGCTGGTCGTCGCCGCGCCGTCCTCCGGCAGCGGCAAGACCACCGTCGCCACGGGGCTGATGGCCGCGTTCACCGCGCGGGGGCTCGCCGTGTCCCCGCACAAGGTCGGACCGGACTACATCGACCCCGGGTACCACGCGCTCGCCACCGGGCGGGTGGGGCGGAACCTCGACGCGTACCTGTGCGGGCCGGAATTGATCGGTCCGCTGTTCGCGCACGGCGCGCGAGGGTGCGAACTCGCCGTCGTCGAGGGTGTGATGGGGATGTACGACGGGGCTGCCGGGGAGGGCGAGCTGGCGTCCACGGCCCAGGTCGCCAAGCTGCTGCGGGCGCCGGTGGTGCTGGTCGTGGACGCGTCCTCGCAGTCGCGGTCGGTGGCGGCCCTGGTGCATGGTTTCGCCTCGTGGGATCCGCAGGTGCGGGTCGGGGGCGTCATCCTGAACAAGGTGGCGTCCGACCGGCACGAGCAGCTGCTGCGGGAGGCGCTGGAGGCGGCCGGGGTGCCGGTGCTGGGCGTCCTGCGGCGGGCTCCGCAGGTGGACACGCCGTCCCGGCATCTGGGTTTGGTGCCTGTTGCCGAGCGGCGCGCCGCGGCTGTGGAAGCCGTTGCCGCGATGGGGGCGCAGGTGGCTGCCGGGTGTGATCTGGAGGGGTTGCTGGGGCTGGCTCGCCGGGCGGGTGAGCTCTCCTGTGCGGCATGGGATGCGGCTGAGGCCTTGGTTTCCTCGCCCCCGCCACCCCTACCCGTCCCGTCTCCAGGGGCTGCCGCCCCTTCGGCCCCGCCCAGGCGGCTCCACCCCCTGGATCCCCGGTCGGCCCGGAACGGGCCTCGTCCTCAAACGCCGGACGGGCTGGATGATGCCGACCCGCGTCGAGACATGCCGGTGGTCGCCGTCGCCGGTGGTGCCGCCTTCACCTTCTCCTACGCCGAGCATGCCGAGCTGCTCGCCGCCGCCGGGGCCGAGGTCGTGGTCTTCGATCCGCTCCGTGACGAGCAACTGCCCGACGGGACCGCCGGGTTGGTGATCGGCGGGGGGTTTCCCGAGGTGTACGCCGCGGAGCTGTCCGCCAACGAGCCCCTGCGCAAGGCCGTCGCGACGCTCGCCGAGAGCGGTGCTCCCGTCGCCGCCGAGTGTGCCGGGCTGCTGTATCTGTGCCGTGAGCTGGACGGGCGGCCGATGTGCGGGGTGATCGACGCCGACGCCCGTATGTCCGAGCGGCTGACGCTCGGGTACCGGGACGCCGTCGCGGTCGGCGACAGCGTGCTCGCGCCCGCCGGGACGCGGATGCGGGGGCACGAGTTCCATCGGACCGTCGTCGAGCCGGGGGCGGGGGCGGCTCCGGCGTGGGGCGTGCGCGGCTCCGACCGGCGGGTCGAAGGCTTCGTACAGCAAGGTGTGCACGCGAGTTATCTGCACACGCACTGGGCGTCCGAGCCCGGTGTCGCCCGTCGGTTCGTGGAGAGGTGCCGGACGTCATGAGCAACAGCAGGCTGATCGGGGTCGGAGTGGGACCCGGCGATCCGGAACTCGTCACCGTCAAGGGCGTCAACGCGCTGCGCGCCGCCGATGTCGTCGTCGTGCCCGTGATGGCGGCACCCGACGGGAAGGACGGCGGCGAGCCGGGCCGTGCCGAGGCGACCGTGTTGCACTACGTGCCCGCGGAGAAGGTCGTCCGGGTCGTGTTCGCGCTGAACGAGCGCAGTGACCGGCAGCGGCGCGAGGACGCCTGGGACGCGGCCGGGGCGCGGGTCGCCGCCCTGCTCACCGCGCACTCCGTGGTCGCCTTCGCCACCATCGGCGACCCGAACGTGTACTCGACGTTCACCTATCTCGCGCAGACCATCGCCGAGCTCGTCCCGGGGACCGTCGTCGAGACCGTGCCCGGCATCACCGCCATGCAGGACCTCGCGGCGCGCTCCGGGGCCGTGCTGACCGAGGGCACCGAGCCGCTCACCCTCGTCCCCGTCACCGCCGGGTCCGCCGTGCTCAAGGACGCGCTGAACGGGCCCGGGACGGTCGTGGCCTACAAGTTCGGGCGGCAGGCGGGCGAGGTCGCCGAGGCCCTGCGGGAGACCGGGCGGCTCGGTGACGCGGTGTGGGGGTCGGCGCTCGGACTGGAGAGCGAGTCCATCCGGCCGGCCGCCGAGCTCGACGGGGCCCCGCTGCCGTACCTCTCCACGCTCATCGCGCCCGCGCGGCGCGGCGGCGGGCGGGGCGGCAAGTTGTGACAGCCCCCGCAGCGCCCGGCTCAGGCGGCCAGGCCCACCACCAGCCAGATGAACAGCACGCCCGCGACCGTGCACAGCAGGGTCGAGCGCGCGGGGTGTTCGTGGTGGGCCTCGGGGAGGATCTCGGCGGCCGCGAGATAGAGCAGTACGCCGCCGAAGAGACCGAGATAGCCGCCGAGCAGGCCCTCGGGGATGGTGACGAACGTCGTCGAGGCTGCGCCGACCACCGGGGCCGCCGCGTCCGCGAACAGCATGGTCATGGCCTTGCGGCGGGCGTTCCCGTACAGGCTGGTGATCGTGTACGTGTTGAAGCCGTCCGCGAAGTCGTGGGCGACCACGGCCAGGGCGACCGCCGCGCCCATGCCGCCGCCGACCTGGAAGGCCGCGCCGATCGCCACGCCGTCCATCGCGCTGTGACCGACCATCGCCGCGGCCGCCGTCAGCCCCACCTCGGGAGCCCGGTGGGAGTGCTCCTCACCGCCGTGCGAGGCCTGGCGGGCGGCGAGGGTGCGCTCCACGAGATGGGCGAGGAGGAAGCCGCCCACGAAGAGCAGCAGGGCCGTGGGCACGCCGAAGACCTCGTCGCCGGCCGCCTCCAGCGCCTCCGGCAGCAGATCGAGGCCGACCACCCCCAGCATCAGTCCGCCGGCGAGGCCGAGGACCAGGTGGCGACGGTCGGTCACCCGCTGTGCCGTCCAGCCGCCGGCCAACGTCATCAGGAACGCGCCGAGCGCGACGAAGACCGCCATGGGGACTTGTTATCCGATCAACGGCCGTTCGCGCACATCGGACGGCCACGGCGACGGCACCCGTGACACTTTTGTACAGAGAGGACCCGATTTCCATGGCCGATGCCCCCACCGGCAAGGTGACCTTCGTCGGTGCCGGCCCCGGCGCCGCCGATCTGCTGACGTTCCGTGCCGCGCGCGCCATCGCCGAGGCCGACGTCGTGATCTGGGCGGCGAGCCTGGTCCAGGCGGAGGTCCTCGAACACGCGCGCGAAGACGCGGAGGTCCTCGACTCGGCGACCATGTCCCTGGAGGACGTCGTGGCCGTCTACGAGCGCGCGCACGCCGAGGGGCTGCGCGTCGCCCGTATCCACTCCGGCGACCCGGCCCTGTGGGGCGGCACGCAGGAGCAGCTCGACCGGTGCGCGGGCATCGGCATCGCGACCGAGGTCGTCCCCGGCGTCTCCGCGTTCTCCGCCGTCGCCGCGCTCGCCGGGCGCGAGCTGACCATCCCCGAGGTCGCGCAGTCCGTGATCCTCACCCGGCTCGGCGGCGGCAAGACGCCGATGCCGCCCGGTGAGGAGGTGCGGGAGTTCGCGCGGCACGGCACGACCATGGCGGTCTTCCTGTCGGCGGCCCGCAGCGGGCAGCTGGTGCGGGAGCTGCTGGAGGGCGGCTATCCGACCTCCACGCCGGTCGTGGTCGCCTACCAGGCGACGTGGCCGGAGGAGCTGCTGGTGCGGTGCACGATCGGCACGCTGGAGGAGACGGTCAAGGAGCACAAGCTCTGGAAGCACACCCTCTTCCTGGTCGGCCCGGCGCTGGACGCCGAGGGCACGCGCTCGCACCTGTACCACCCCGGCCACTTCCACGGCTACCGCAAGGCCGACCCGGAGGCCCGCAGGGCGCTGCGCGAGCGGGGAGCGAGTACGTGAGCGGCCCGATCACGGTCGTCGGTACGGGGACGGGGGCGCCGCTTCCCGCCGACGTGCTGGACGGGGCCCGGCTGGTCGTGGGCGGCAGGCGGCACCTCGAAGCGGCCCCGGTGCCGCACGACGCCGAGCAGGTCGTCCTGGGCCCGCTGGCGCCGGCCCTGGACGTCATCGAGCGGCACCTGGAGAAGGAGGGCCACGTCGTCGTGCTGGCCTCCGGGGATCCCGGGTTCTTCGGGATCGTGCGGGTGCTGGCGGAACGGTTCGGAGCGGACCGGCTGGACGTACGGCCGGGGGTGTCCTCCGTCGCCGCCGCCTTCGCGCGGGCCGGGCTGCCCTGGGACGACGCGGTGGTGGTCAGCGCCCACGGCCGGGACCTGCGCACCGCGGTCAACGCGTGCCGGGCCCATCCGAAGGTGGCGGTGCTGACGGGCCCGGGCAGTGGGCCCGCCGAACTCGGAGCCGCTCTGGGGTTGGACGCCCGCGTCCTGGTCGTCGCCTCCGCGCTCGGTGCCGCCGGGGAGCGGGTCGAGCGGGTCACGCCCGCCGCGGCCGCCGGCCGGGACTGGGGGGCGGACGTCAGTGTCGTGCTGTGTCTCGACGAGACCCGGGTGCTCGGTGGTGTGCGGAGTCTCGCGGGGGCCGACGTCGGTCCCGCGCGCTGGGCGCTGGGCGAGGACGAGTTCGCGCACCGGGACTCGATGATCACCAAGTTCGAGGTGCGGGCCCTCGCGCTGGCCCGGCTGGGGCCCCGGCTCGGCGAGCTGGTCTGGGACGTCGGCGCGGGCTCCGGCTCCGTGGCCGTCGAGTGCGCCCGGTTCGGCGCCGCCGTCACCGCGATCGAGAAGTCCGAGGACGGCGTCGAACGGATCCGCGCCAACGCCGCCGCGCACGGCGTGGACGTACGGGTCGTGCACGGCTCGGCGCCCGCCGCGCTGGACGGACTCGACGACCCCGACGCCGTGTTCGTCGGCGGCGGTGGGCGCGAGCTGCCCGCCATCGTCACCGTCTGCGCGCGCCGCGCCCGGCGAACGGTCGTGATCGCCATGGCGGCCCTGGACCGCGTACCGGCCGCCCGTGAGGCCCTCACCGGCGCCGGCTTCGACTGCGACGGCGTGCTGCTGCAGTCCTCCCGGCTCGCGCCGCTGCCCGGTGACGTGACCCGGCTGGCGGCGACCAATCCCGTTTTCCTGCTGTGGGGAGTCAGAACTCCCGTCTGTCGAGAAGGAGTCGCTCAGTGATCGGCCTCATTTCCGCCACCGCGGCGGGGACGGCTGCGCGGGACCGGCTGGCCGCCGCGTGGCCGGACCGTACGCGCGTGTACGAGGGTCCCGTCGGGGACGCCGTGCGGGCCGCGTTCGCGGAGTGCGAGCAGCTCGTGTGCTTCCTCGCCACGGGGGCGGTGGTACGGCTCCTGGCGCCGCTGCTGGGTGACAAGACGACCGACCCGGGTGTGGTGTGCGTCGACGAGGGCGGGCGGTTCGCCGTGTCGCTGGTCGGCGGGCACGGGGGCGGGGCCAACGAACTCGCCGTCGAGGTGGGCGAGTCGCTGGACGCCCAGCCCGTGGTGACGACGGCCACCGACGCCACCGGCGTGGCGGGCCTGGACACCCTGGGGCTGCCGGTGGAGGGCGCCGTCGCGGCCGTCTCCCGGGCGCTCCTCGACGGCGAACCGGTCGTCCTGGACACCGAGGTGAGCTGGCCGCTGCCGCCCCTGCCGGTGGCCGCCGAGGGGTCCCACGTCATCCGTGTCACCGACCGCGCGGTCCAACCCGCCGAGCACGAGGTGCTGTTGCGCCCGCCGTCCCTCGTCGTCGGCGTCGGCGCCTCGAAGGGAGCGCCCGTCGAGGAGGTGCTGGGACTGATCGAGGACGCGCTGCGGGACGCGGGACTGTCCGTGCGGTCCCTCGCCGAACTCGCCACCGTCGACGCCAAGTCCGACGAACCGGGCATCGTGGAGGCGGCGCGACGGCTGGGGGTGCCCCTGGTGACCCACAGCGCCGAGGAGCTGGCGGCGGTCGAGGTCCCCAACCCCTCCGACGCGCCCCTCGCGGCCGTCGGCACCCCGTCCGTCGCCGAGGCCGCCGCACTCGCGGGGGGCGGTGAACTCCTGGTGCCCAAGCGGAAGTCGGCACGTGCGGACGGACACGCCTCCATGGCGACCTGCGCCGTCGTACGACGTCCCGCGCGCGGCCGGCTCGCGGTGGTCGGACTCGGTCCCGGCGCCCGCGACCTGCTCACCCCGCGCGCCAAGGCGGAGCTGCGGCGGGCCTCCGTGCTCGTCGGGCTCGACCAGTACGTCGACCAGATCCGCGACCTGCTGCGCCCCGGCACCCGGATCCTGGAGTCGGGGCTCGGGGCCGAGGAGGAGCGGGCCCGGACGGCGGTGGCCGAGGCGCGCAGGGGACAGGCCGTCGCCCTGGTCGGCAGTGGTGACGCGGGTGTCTACGCCATGGCCTCGCCCGCCCTCGCCGAGGCGTCCGACGACATCGACGTGATCGGCGTGCCGGGTGTGACGGCGGCGCTGGCGGCCGGGGCGATCCTCGGGGCGCCGCTCGGGCACGACCACGTGTCGATCAGCCTCTCCGACCTGCACACCCCGTGGGAGGTCATCGAGCGCCGGGTGCGGGCCGCCGCCGAGGCGGATCTCGTGGTCACCTTCTACAACCCCCGCTCCCGGGGCCGGGACTGGCAGCTGCCCAAGGCGCTCGCCATCCTCGCCGGGCACCGCGAGCCGACGACGCCGGTCGGTGTCGTACGCAACGCCTCGCGGCCCGACGAGTCCAGTCGGCTGACGACGCTGGCCGCGCTGGATCCGGCGACGGTCGACATGATGACGGTCGTGACCGTGGGCAACACCGCGACCCGCGACATCGCGGGGCGCATGGTCACGCCGCGCGGCTACCGCTGGCAGGAGGCCGCGTCATGAGCGACTCCGTCGTGGGGCGAGTGAACCGCGTCGTTCACCCCATCGAGGTGGAGTCCTACCGTCGGATGCGCGCCCGGCTGGACACCTCGCGCTTCCCGCCGCTGACCCGGGCCGTGGTGGAGCGGGTCGTCCACTCCGCCGCCGACCTCGACTACGCGACCGATCTCGTCATGGACGAGGGCGAGTTGGCGAGGGCGCACACGGCGCTGCACGCCGGGGCGCCGGTCGTGGTCGACGTGGAGATGGTGGCCGCCGGGATCACCCGGCGCGAGACCGTCTGCCGGCTCCGGGACGCCAAGGCCGCTCCCGGGCTGACCCGTTCGGCGCACGCGATCCGGCTCGCGTACGAGCAGGTCGGCCCCGGCGCCCTCTGGGTGATCGGCAACGCGCCCACCGCGCTGGAGGAGTTGCTGACCCTGGACGCGGACCCGGTGCTCGTCATCGGCCTGCCCGTCGGCTTCGTCGGCGCGGTCGAGTCCAAGGCCGCGTTGCGTGAGAGCGGGCTGCCCGCCGTGAGCAACGTGTCCGAGAAGGGCGGTTCGGCGGTGGCTTCCGCCGCCCTCAACGCCCTGCTGTACCACCCCACTTCACCGTCCGAGGAGACATCGTGACCACCCCGCCGCCCGCCCTGCTCATCGCCGGTCACGGCACCCGGGACGAGGCCGGAGCCGAGGCGTTCCGCGACTTCGTGCGGGAGCTCGGACGCCGTCACCCCGAGCTGCCCGTCGCGGGCGGCTTCATCGAGCTGTCCCCGCCGCCGCTGGGCGAGGCGGTGGCCGAGCTGGTGGAGCGGGGCGTGCGGCGGTTCGCGGCCGTCCCGCTGATGCTGGTGTCCGCCGGACACGCCAAGGGCGACATCCCGGCGGCGCTGTCCCGCGAGAAGGAACGGCACCCGGGGATCTCGTACACCTACGGCCGCCCGCTGGGCCCGCACCCCTCGCTGCTGGCGGTGCTGGAGCGCCGGCTCGACGAGGCGCTCGGCGCCGGCGGCCCCGAGGACCGGGCCGAGGTGACCGTGCTGCTGGTCGGGCGCGGCTCCACGGATCCGGACGCCAACGCCGAGGTGCACAAGGCGGCGCGGCTGCTGTGGGAGGGGCGCGGGTACGCCGGGGTGGAGACGGCGTTCGTGTCGCTCGCGGCGCCTGACGTGCCGAGCGGACTCGAGCGGTGCCGGAAGCTCGGGGCGCGCCGGATCGTCGTCCTGCCGTACTTCCTGTTCACCGGCATCCTGCCGGACCGGGTGAGGCGGCAGACCGAGGAGTGGGCGGGCGCGCACCCGGAGATCGAGGTGCGGTCCGCCGAGGTCATCGGGCCGGAGCCGGAGCTGCTCGACCTGGTGATGGAGCGGTACCAGGAGGCGGTGAAGGGCGATCTGCGGATGAACTGCGACTCGTGCGTGTACCGCATCGCGCTGCCGGGCTTCGAGGACAAGGTGGGGCTGGCGCAGCAGCCGCACTTCCACCCCGACGACGACGGCCACCACCACGGGCATCACCACCACGACGGACACGCGCATGCGCACTGAACACGACCTGCGGCACCACGGTGACGCCGAGGTGCGTGACGACGGGGCCGCGCTCGTCGACCTGGCCGTGAACGTCCGCGCGGACACGCCCCCGGTATGGCTCCGGGAGCTGATCGCGGGCTCGCTGGGGTCGCTGGCCGCCTACCCGGACGGGCGGGCGGCCCGGGCGGCGGTGGCGGCGCGGCACGGGGTGCCGGTGGAGCGGGTGCTGCTGACGGCGGGGGCCGCGGAGGCCTTCGTCCTGCTCGCCCGTGCACTCAAGGTCCGTCAACCGGTCGTGGTGCACCCGCAGTTCACCGAGCCCGAGGCGGCACTGCGGGACGCCGGGCACACCGTGGACCGGGTGCTGCTGCGGGAGGAGGACGGCTTCCGGCTCGGTCCGGGAGCGGTTCCCGAGGACGCGGACCTGGTGGTGATCGGCAACCCGACCAATCCGACGTCGGTGCTGCATCCGGCCGACACGATCGCCCGACTCGCCCGCCCCGGGCGGACGTTGGTGGTCGACGAGGCCTTCATGGACGCGGTGCCGGGTGAGCGCGAGGCGCTGGCCGGACGGACCGACGTACCCGGACTCGTCGTCCTGCGCAGCCTGACCAAGACCTGGGGTCTGGCCGGGCTGCGCGTCGGATACGTCCTCGCCGCCCCGGAGACCGTGGCCGAACTGGAGCGCGCCCAGCCGCTGTGGCCGGTGTCCACGCCGGCGCTGACCGCCGCCGAGGCCTGTGTGGCGCCGCGGGCGCTGGCGGAGGCTGCGCACGCAGCGCACCGCGGCGCCGCCGACCGGGCCCATCTGGTCGCCGGGCTCGGCGAGTTCGCCCCGGACGGGCTGCGGGTCGTCGAGCCCGCGGAGGGCCCCTTCGTCCTCGTCCGGTTGCCCCGCGCCGCCGCCGTGCGCCGGCACCTGCGTGACCTGGGGTTCGCGGTGCGGCGCGGTGACACCTTCCCGGGGCTGGGCGAGGAGTGGCTGCGGCTGGCGGTACGGGACCGAGTGACGGTGAACAGGTTCCTGCAGGCCCTGGACCAGGCGATGACGCTGGCCAGGGCCTGAACCGCGGGTCGGGTCAGCTGCGGTTGCGCCGGGCCACCGCCACCGCTCCCCCGCCCGCCAGCACCAGGGCGATCGCGCCGCCCGCGAGGTAGGGGGTCAGGGAGTTGCCGCCGGTCTCGGCCAGGTCCGCCGTCTTGGCGGGGGTGCCGTGGGGCCCGACCGCCTCCTTGACGGGGGCGCCCTGCGGCTCGACGTCTCCGGCGGGCTCCGTGCTCGGATCCGCCGCCGCGGGGGCCGCCGGGGTCTCGCAGGTGGCCTTGGCGAGGGTGAGGGTGCCCTTGACGTCGGCGACGTTGAGCTTCAACGGGTTGACGGAGACGTTGAGGACGAGGGCGGTGGCGGCGGCCGTGCGGGACGCCGTCTCCCGCTTCGACAGGTCGAGGCGGACCTCGCCGACGCCGGGGACCTTGACGTCGGTCGTGCCGCCGGCCGTCACGGTGACCTTCCTGCCGAGCACGGTGACCGCGCCGGGCAGGTTCGTCTCGGCGACCGGCGCCCGGCCCGCGGCGCAGGTCGCCCTGGAGGTGACCTGCTCGATCTCCACGAGGGACAGCAGCGGCAGGCCCGGGACATGCACCTTGGCGTCGGCGAGATGGGTGTAGGCCTCGGCCCCGGTGCCGGTGACCGTGGCCCTCGCGGTCGCCGTCCGCGCGTCCAGCACACTGAACGGCCTTCCGCCGTCCACCCCGTCCAACTTCGCGCTCAGCGCGGTCCGTTCGGCACTGCGCGGCGCCTCGACCTGGTTGAGGGCGACCGCGAGCGGGATGTTCACGGTCTTGTCGGCCAGGGCCACGTCGAGCCCGGTGCGCAGCACGACGGCGCTCGCCCGGCCCTGGTCACCGGTCGCGTGCGCGGTGCCCGCGCCGGCCAGGGCCGCGGGACCGGCGGCCAGGGCGGTGGCCGTCGCGACGGTGGCCAGACGGCGTGCGGGCATGCGGAAGTTCTTGCCGTTCAAGGTGGGGACCCCTCGGAGGAGACGTGCTCGGGACCCCCCAAGAATTACGCAGGACGAGTGAACTGGCGGCGTTCCGGCGCCAGTTCACCCCATCGTGGGTTCTGCGTGAACGTTTTCGAATTCTCCGGCACTGATGTTCCACTTTTTCACCGCCGTACCGCCTTGTGCCCGGGCCCGGAGGGTGGCGCAGGGGCGCGCGAGACGGCGCGCGTCGCGTCAACTAGCCGACGACCGCCCCGTTCAGCACGATCCGTCGTGGGGCCGCCAGGACGCGTACGTCGGCGCGTGGGTCCTCGTCGTAGACGACCAGGTCGGCCGGTGCCCCCTCCTCCAGGCCCGGTCGGCCGAGCCACCGCCGCGCGCCCCACGTCGTCGCCGACAGTGCCTCGACGGCCGGGATGCCGGCGGTGACCAGCTCGGCGACCTCGCCCGCGACCAGGCCGTGCGCGAGGTGTCCCCCGGCGTCGGTGCCGACGAAGACCGGGACACCGGCGTCGTGGGCGCCGCGCACCGTGTCGTAGCGGCGCTCGTACAGGCTCCGCATATGGGCCGCCCACCGCGGGAACCTGGCCTCGCCGCCGGCCGCGAGCTGCGGGAAGGTCGCGATGTTGACGAGGGTCGGGACGATGGCGACTCCGCGCTCGGCGAAGAGCGGGATCAGGTCGTCGGTCAGGCCGGTGGCGTGCTCGACGCAGTCGATGCCGGCCTCGACCAGGTCCTTCAGGGAGTTCTCGGCGAAGCAGTGCGCGGTGACCCGGGCGCCGAGCCGGTGGGCCTCGGCGATGGCCGCCTCCACCGCGTCGCGCGGCCAGCTGGGGGCGAGGTCTCCGAGGTCGCGGTCGATCCAGTCGCCGACCAGCTTGACCCAGCCGTCGCCTCGCCGCGCCTCACGGGCGACGTACTCGACGAGGTCCTCGGGCTCGATCTCGTGGGCGTAGCCGCGCATGTAGCGGCGGGTGCGGGCGATGTGCCGGCCGGCCCTGATGATCTCCGGCAGGTCCTCGCGGTCGTCGACCCAGCGGGTGTCCGAGGGCGAGCCGGCGTCGCGGATCAGCAGGGTGCCCGCGTCCCGGTCGGTCAGCGCCTGCTTCTCGGCGACGTCCTGCTCGACCGGGCCGTGCGGGCCGAGGCCGACGTGGCAGTGGGCGTCGACGAGGCCGGGCAGTGCCCAGCCGTCGACGGTCCGCACGTCGCGGACGCCGGCCGGACGGTCGTAGGAGACACGACCGCCGACCACCCACAGTTCGTCGCGGACGTCCTCAGGCCCCACAAGGACCCGCCCCTTCACGTGCAGTACCGCCTGATCGCTCATGGGGCTCAGCCTAGGACGACCGCCAGGCCCCGGTGCGGAGGGCCCGGGAGGATCGTCAACCGGTCCCGCCGACCTGGTCCGAGGTCTCCTCCTCCACCTGGGCCATGGCGGGGTCGAGCAGCCGGGAGAGGAAGTGACGGGTGCGGTCGTGGGTGGGGGCGCCGATGACCTGGTCGGGGGTGCCGTCCTCGACGATCACCCCGCCGTCCATGAAGACGACCCGGTCGGCGACCTCTCTCGCGAAGGTCATCTCATGGGTGACGACCATCATGGTCATGCCCTCCTGCGCGAGCATCCGCATGACCGCGAGGACGTCCCCCACCAGCTCCGGGTCCAGGGCCGAGGTGGGCTCGTCGAAGAGCATCACCTCGGGGCCCATCGACAGCGAGCGGGCGATGGCGACGCGCTGCTGCTGGCCGCCGGAGAGGGAGGCGGGGTAGGCGTCCGCCTTCTCCGACAGGCCCACCCGCTCCAGGTTCTCGGCGGCCACCTTCGCCGCTGTCGCCCTGTCCCGGCGCAGTACCCGCCGCTGCGGCAGCGTGAGGTTCTCGGTGACCGTGAGGTGCGGGAAGAGGTTGAACTGCTGGAAGACCATGCCGATACGGCGGCGCATGGCGTCGATGTCGACGTCGGGATCGGTGAGTTCGGTACCGCCCACGAAGACCCGGCCCTTGGTCGGCTCCTCCAGGAGGTTCACGCACCGCAGCAGAGTCGACTTGCCGGAGCCGGAGGGGCCGATGACGCACACGACCTCGCCCTGGCGGATCTCCAGGTCGATGCCGCGCAGGACCTCGTTGTCGCCGAACGACTTGTGCAGGCCCCGGACCTCGATCTCCGGGGCCGCCGCCGACTGCTGCTCGCTCATTTGACGGCCTCCTGGGCCTTGGCCTCCATCCGGCGCACGACGAAGCCGAGCGGGATGGTCACCAGCAGGTAGCACAGGCCGGCGACCAGGATCGGCGTGGAGTTGGCGGTCGTACTGGCCAGGTCCCGGCCGTACTTGGACAGTTCGCGCTCCTCCAGGGTGACGCCGAGGAAGAGGACCAGCGAGGAGTCCTTGAAGAGCAGGACGAGTTCGTTGGTCAGCGGCGGCAGGATGATGCGGAACGCCTGCGGGATGATGATGGAGATCATCGCGCGGGCCGGCGAGAAGCCCAGTGAACGGGCCGCCTCCATCTGCCCCCTGGGCACCGCCTGGATGCCGGCGCGGATCGTCTCGGCCATGTACGCGGCGGCGACCAGGCCGAGGGCGAGGGCGACCTTCCCGTAGGTGCCGCCGACGATCTCCGTGCCCGGGAAGGCGAGCGGGACCGCGACGCCGATGAAGATGAAGATCAGCAGGGCGGGCAGTCCGCGGAAGATCTCGATGTAGATGCCGGCGACCCAGCGGTAGGGGCCGACGGACGACAGCCGCATCAGCGCGATGACCATGCCGAGGGCGAGCCCGACGACGAAGCCGGACAGCGTGTAGAGCACGGTGTTCTTCAGCGCCAGCGTGATGACGTCGGGGAACATCTGCTTGGCGATGCTGCCCTGGGCGAACTGGTTCTTCAGCCGGCCCCAGTCCGCCGAGACCGCGAAGGCGATGACGGCGGCGACGAACACGACGTACTGCGCGCCGCGCGACAGACTGCGCCTCTGACGCCGCGTCAGGCCCTTCTTCTTCGGCGGGAGTCGTACGTCCGTGGCGGTCATGAGGCCGACGGGGACGCCGCGGACTGGTCGTAGGGGCCGATCCACTTCTCGTACAGCTTCTTGTACGTGCCGTCGGCCTTCGCGTCCTTGATCGCCTTGTTGATGACGGCCAGGAGCTTGGCGTTGCCCTTCTTGACCGTGAAGCCGTACTGCTCACCGGTGTTGATGTTGTCGACGAGCTTGAAGGCGTCCGCGTTGGCCTTGGTCTTCAACCAGCCCTGGACGACCGGATAGTCGATGATGACGGCCTTGACCTGGCCGGTGCGCAGCCCGTTGAGGACGGCGTCGGAGGACTCGAAGGAAACGGGGTCGAAGCCCTGCTTCTTGGCGAAGTCCTCACCCGTGGTCTGCGCCTGCGCGCCGAGCTTGGCCTTCTTGGCCTTGGCGTCGGCGAGGGAGGTGATGCCGCTGCTCTTGGCGACGAGGAGGGCCTGGGTGGCGTCGAAGTACGGGTCGGAGAAGTCGACGTTCTTCTTGCGCTCGGCGGTGATGGTCATGCCGGCGGCGGCCAGGTCGCACTCGCCGGAGTTGAGGAAGGCGCCGGTCTTGAAGTTCTCGAAGGGCGTGTCGAGGATCTTCTGCTTCACGCCGAGGTCCTTGGCGACCAGGTCGATCATCGACACGTCGAAGCCCTGCACGGTGCCGTTGATCTCGGACTGGAAGGGCGGGTACGGCAGATGGGTGCAGGTGGTGAGCTGTCCGGCCTTCACCAGCTCGACGCCGCCGGCGGCGGTCTTGCTTCCGCTGCCGCCACCGCCGGTGGAGGTGCAGGCGGCCACGAGCACCAGCGAGGCGGTGACGGTGGTGGCGGCCAGGGCGCGGGACGGGGCGTGGCTTCTGCGGCCGGGGACGGTGTACACGGGAACCTCCGGTGGGGCGGGAGTGCGGAGTGACCGGCAGGGATGGAAGTGGGGTGCCGGTTACTCTCGACACCTGTACCCCATGACCGAGGAGAAGGCACCGCCGTGACCCACCCGTTCCTTGACCTGGCCCCGCTGAGCGCCGCGCGCTTCGCCGCGATCGAGGACCGGGTGGCGCGGCTGCTCGGCACCGGGCAGGACGTCGTGATCATGCAGGGCGAGGCGCTGCTGCCGCTGGAGGGGGCGATCCGGGGTGTGGCGGGTCCCGGGACGACCGCACTGAACGTGATCACCGGGCCGTACGGGCAGACCTTCGGGAACTGGCTGCGGGACTGCGGTGCGACGGTGGTCGATCTGGCGGTGCCCTTCCACACGGCGGTGACCGCCGACCAGGTCCGGGACGCCTTCGCCGAACACCCGAAGATCGACTTCGTGTCCCTGGTGCACGCGGAGGCGGCGACCGGCAACACCAATCCGGTCGCGGAGATCGGCGAGGTGGTACGGGAGCGGGGGGCGCTGTTCTACCTGGACGCGGTGGCATCGGTCGGAGCCGAGCCGGTCCTCCCCGACCCGTGGGGCGTGGACCTGTGCGTCATCGGGGCGCAGAAGGCGATGGGCGGGCCGGCCGGGGTGTCGGCGGTGTCGGTGAGCGAGCGGGCGTGGGCGCGGATGGCGGCGAACCCGGGGGCGCCGCGACGGTCGTACCTCTCCCTCCTGGACTGGAAGGAGCGCTGGACCGACGGCGGCCGCACCGCGCTGCCGCACGCTCCGGCGCAGCTGGAGATGCTGGCGCTGGAAGCGTGTGTCGAGCGGATCGAGACGGTCGGGCTGGAGACGGTGATGGCCCGGCACGCGTCGGCTGCCGCCTCCACCCGGGCGGGGGCGCTCGCGCTGGGCGGCGGTCTGGAGCCGTATGTGTACGAGGCCCGCGAGGCGGCCCCGGTCGCGACGACGCTGCGGGTGCCGGCCGGGGTGGTCGCGTCGGAGTTGGTGACCCGGGCCCTGACCACGGACCCCACCCTCCCGCTGGCCGCGGGCGGCGGCGCCCTGGCCAAGGAGATGATCCGGGTCAACCACTACGGCCCGGACGCCACGGCGGAGGCGGTAAGCGCCGCCCTGACGGCACTGGGCACCGCACTGGAGGAGAAGGGCCTGAGGGTGGACACGGAGGCAGCACGACGTGCGGTGGAGGCCAACTGGGGCTGAGGTCCACGTTCTTCGCCCCCGCCGCCCCTACCCGTCCCATCTCCAGGGGGCGCCGCCCCCTTCGACCCCCGTCTCCGGGGGCCGGCCCCCGGACCCCCGCTCCTCAAACGCCGGAGGGCTGAATTAGCTCCCGAAGCCTATCCGCGCGCTCGTTATGCCGTGTATCGACGGGGTGACCGGGGCGTGAATTCGGCGTGATTAGCGGCACTCTTTCTTGGTACTTTTCCGGGCAGCTTCCCGTATTCTTCTGCCCGCTTTTCATCTCCCTAAACGCAAAGATTTCGCGAACGCCAGCGGGGTTAATTCGGGCAGATCTCGTGAGGGTTACCGGGTTGTGACGCGTTACACATGCTGGTTGTTTTGCACTATATATGCCGTGCAAATGGGGTGATTCGCCGTCGGGTCCACCCATGAACTCGCGCCCGCGCGATAACACACCGAGCGCCCGTGCGTAACCCCGTCCGGCCATGCATTTTTCATTTTCGCTCGGTAAGTTCATTTCGCATGACTGCCGCACAAGCAGACCGAGCAGAATCCCGAGCAGAACTGCAAATCGACCGTCCGACGGTGGCGGACGGTGCCGCGCTGTGGCGAATCGCGCGGGACTCGAAGACGCTCGACCTGAACTCGTCGTACAGCTATCTGCTGTGGTGCCGCGACTTCGCCGCCACCTCCGCCGTGGCTCGCGACGGCCGCGGTGAACCGGTCGGCTTCGTCACCGGCTACGTACGGCCGGACCGTCCCCGCACCCTGCTGGTGTGGCAGGTGGCGGTCGACGGGTCGTACCGGGGCCGCGGACTCGCCGCCCAGTTGCTGGACGGGCTCGTCGCACGGAGTTCGGCCACCCACCGGATCACCGACGTCGAGACCACCATCACCCCGGGCAACACCGCCTCGGAGCGGCTGTTCACCTCGTTCGCCGAGCGGCACGGCGCCGGGGTCGAGCGCGAGGTGCTCTTCGCCACCGAGGTGTTCCCGGACGGGCCGCACGACCCCGAGGTCCTGTACCGCATCGGTCCCCTCTCCCTCTGACCGCCCCCTCACCAGCCCGCCCACGGACGACCCCACACACTCCCCCCACGCAACGAGGAGCGATTCGTCGTGACCATCACCCAGCCCGACCTCAGTGTCTTCGAGACCCTCGAGTCCGAGGTGCGCAGCTACTGCCGCGGCTGGCCCACCGTCTTCGACCGTGCGCAGGGCAGCCGCATGTACGACGAGGACGGCCACGAGTACCTGGACTTCTTCGCCGGCGCCGGCTCACTCAACTACGGCCACAACAACCCGGTGCTGAAACGGGCGTTGATCGACTACCTGGAGCGGGACGGCGTCACGCACGGACTCGACATGTCGACCACCGCCAAGCGGACCTTCCTGCAGACCTTCCAGGACCTGGTACTGCGGCCTCGCGATCTGCCGTACAAGGTCATGTTCCCGGGGCCGACCGGCACCAACGCCGTGGAGTCCGCGCTGAAGCTGGCGCGGAAGGTGAAGGGGCGCGAGGCGATCGTGTCCTTCACCAACGCCTTCCACGGGATGTCGCTGGGGTCGCTGGCCGTCACCGGCAACGCCTTCAAGCGGGCCGGGGCGGGCATCCCGCTGGTGCACGGCACGCCCATGCCCTTCGACAACTACTTCGAGGGCACGGTCCCGGACTTCCTGTGGTTCGAGAGGCTGCTGGAGGACCAGGGCTCCGGGCTCAACAAGCCCGCCGCCGTGATCGTGGAGACCGTGCAGGGCGAGGGCGGCATCAACGTGGCGCGGCCGGAGTGGCTGCGCGCGCTGGCCGACCTGTGCGAGCGGCAGGACATGCTGCTGATCGTCGACGACATCCAGATGGGCTGCGGTCGTACGGGCGCCTTCTTCTCCTTCGAGGAGGCGGGCATCACCCCGGACATCGTCACCGTCTCCAAGTCCATCAGCGGCTACGGACTGCCCATGTCGCTCTGCCTGTTCAAGCCCGAGCTGGACATCTGGGAGCCCGGCGAGCACAACGGCACCTTCCGCGGCAACAACCCCGCCTTCGTCACGGCCACGGCCGCCCTGGAGTCGTACTGGGCGGACGGGTCCGCGATGGAGAAGCAGACCCGGACGCGCGGCGAACAGGTCGAGCGGGCGCTCGCCGCGATCAGCGACGAGAACCGCGCCGACGTCAAGGAGTACCGGGGCCGCGGGCTGGTATGGGGCATGGAGTTCCACGACAAGGAGCGCGCCGGCCGGATCGCCCGGCGCGCCTTCGAACTCGGCCTGCTCATCGAGACGTCGGGCCCGGAGAGCGAGGTCGTCAAACTCCTCCCGGCGCTCACCGTCACCGCCGACGAGCTCGACGAGGGCCTCAGCGTCCTCGCCCGCGCCGTACGCGAAACCCGTTGAGCACCCGCCGTTAACCCACTGAGAATCACTCGGACAAAGGAGAAGTGCAGCACTGTGATCGTCCGTTCGTTCAAGGAGATCGAGGGCACCGACCGGCATGTGAAATCCGCGTCCGGCACCTGGGAGAGCAAGCGCATCGTCCTGGCCAAGGAGAGGGTCGGGTTCTCGGTGCACGAGACGATCCTGTACGCGGGTACGGAGACACACATGTGGTACGCCAACCACATCGAGGCCGTCGTCTGCACCCAGGGCGACGCCGAGCTGACCGACCGCGAGACCGGGCGGACGTACCACATCACGCCCGGCACCATGTACCTCCTCAACGGCCATGAGCGGCACACGCTCAGGGTCAAGGAGGACTTCCACTGCATCTGCGTGTTCAACCCGCCCGTGACCGGCCGGGAGGACCACGACGAGAACGGCGTCTACCCCCTGCTCACCGAGCCCGAGGAGGTGTGAGAACCCCATGACCACCGTCACCGATCTCTACCCCAGCCGCGGCCCCGCCGAAGTGTCGATTCCGCGTCAGGACCCCGTCGTCTGGGGGTCCCCCGACACCCCGGGCCCGATCCCCGAGATCGACCTGAAGTCTTTCGAACGGGATGGCTTCCTGGCCATCGACGAGCTGATCGGCCCGGACGAAGTCGGCGTCTACCAGCGTGAGTTGGAGCGGCTGACCTCCGACCCGGAGATCCGCGCGGACGAGCGCTCGATCATCGAGCCGAAGTCCAAGGAGATCCGCTCGGTCTTCGAAGTGCACCGGATCAGCGAGCTGTTCGCGAACCTGGTGCGCGACGAGCGGGTCGTCGGCCGGGCCCGGCAGATCCTCGGCTCGGACGTGTACGTCCACCAGTCGCGGATCAACGTCAAGCCCGGTTTCGGGGCCAGCGGCTTCTACTGGCACTCGGACTTCGAGACCTGGCACGCCGAGGACGGCCTGCCCACCATGCGCACGGTGTCCGTCTCGATCGCGCTGACCGAGAACTACGACACCAACGGCGGGCTGATGATCATGCCCGGCTCGCACCGGACGTTCCTGGGCTGCGCCGGCGCCACGCCCGAGGACAACTACAAGAAGTCGCTGCAGATGCAGGACGCGGGCACGCCCTCGGACGAGGCGCTGACCAAGATGGCGAGCGAGTACGGCATCAAGCTCTTCACGGGCAAGGCCGGCTCGGCGACCTGGTTCGACTGCAACTGCATGCACGGCTCCGGCGACAACATCACGCCGTTCCCGCGCAGCAACGTGTTCATCGTGTTCAACAGCGTGGAGAACGCGGCGGTGGAGCCGTTCGCGGCGCCGGTGCGCAGGCCCGAGTTCATCGCTGCCCGAGACTTCAAACCCGTCCGTTGAGCGTGGGCGATACGCGGGCAAGCGGTCCACACCGGCCGCCAAAGACTCGGACTACGGCCGCCTGACCTGCTACTTGGCCCGCCCTGGGCCCTGCACGGCACCGCGCCGATGTCACCGCGGGCAAGGGCGGGCCCTACGGCGTCGGCGCCGCTCCCAGCAACTGGCAGAGGCGCCGGACCCGGCGGTCACATGGCGCGCCGAATCGCCGCTGCCCAGGGCCTGTGCGGCGTCGGGCTCTCGGCTACTGGGCTACTGGGCTACTGGGTCGCCACAACACCCTCCGCCCCGAGGTGAGTGCTTCCTGGGGGGCGGAGGAGCCGTCTGCACCCGCCCGCGCCTGTGGGCGACGGGCGGGTCCAGTCGTGTACGGCTGCCACCGGCATCTACGGCTGTCCACGGGCGATACGCGGGCAGGTTCTCACGCGTCGGGCGATCGCGGCGGCGTGCCGGTTCAGTCGAGGGATGTCCAGACGCTCTTGACCTCTGTGTAGAGGTCGATCGCGCTCCGGCCCATCTCTCGGCCCCAGCCGCTGGAGCGGAAGCCACCCCAGGGGGCCGCGGCGTCGAGGGGGTTGGGCATGTTGATGAAGACGGTGCCGGAGCGGATGGCGTGGGCCAGGCGGTGGGCGCGGGCGACGTCGCGGGTCCAGAGGGACGCGGCGAGGCCGTACTCGCTGTCGTTGGCGCGGGCGACGGCGTCTGCCTCGTCGTCGAAGGGGAGGACCGCGAGGACCGGGCCGAAGATCTCCTGACGGGCGATCCGCATGTCGTCGTGGACGTCGGTGAAGACCGTCGGGCGGTAGAAGAAGCCTGGGCGGTCGGGGACCGGGGCGCCGCCGGTGAGGAGCGTCGCTCCTTCTTCGATGCCGGTGCGTACCAGGGTGTCGACGGTGTTCCGGTGTTCCGCGGTCACCAGGGGGCCGAGTTGGGTGGCCGGATCGCTGCCCGCGCCGATGGGGAGGGTCTCGACGGCCTTCGCGAGGCGTTCGGCGAAGGCGTCGGCGATCGAGCGGTGGACGTAGAAGCGGGAGTACGCGGCGCACACCTGGCCACTGTTGAGCAGGCCGCCCAGCAGGGCGCCGGTGACGGCCGCGTCGAGGTCGGCGTCGGGCAGGACCAGGACGGGGGTCTTTCCGCCGAGTTCCAGGGAGACCCGCTTGAAGTTGTCCGCGCCGGCCCGGACGATCTCGCGGCCCACCTCGGTGGAGCCGGTGAAGGAGACCTTGTCCACGCCGGGGTGCTCGATCAGGGCGCGGCCGGCGGAGGGGCCGCCGGTGAGCAGGTTGACGACTCCGGAGGGGACGCCGGCCTCCTGGCAGAGTTCCGCCAGCCGGACCGTGGTCATGGGCGTCTGTTCGGCCGGCTTGAGGACTACGGTGTTGCCGCAGGCCAGGGCGGGGGCGAGCTTCCACGAGGCGATCATGAGGGGGAAGTTCCACGGGGTGATCAGGGCGCAGACGCCGACCGGTTCGCGGCGCGTGTAGTGGAAGACGCCCGGGACGGAGACGGGCTCCGTATCGCCGGAGATCTTGGTGACCCATCCGGCGAAGTAGCGGAAGTGCTCGGCGGCGCCGGCGACGCTGACGGCCTTCGCGATACCGATCGGCTGGCCCTGGTCGCGGGTCTCCAGGGCGGCGAGTTCCTCGGCGTGTTCCTCGATCAGGTCGCCGATCCGCCAGAGAATGCGGGCCCGCCCGGCGGGGGTGAGGCCCGCCCACCGTGGGTCGTGCAGGGCGGCGCGGGCCGCGGCCACCGCCGCGTCGGCGTCGGTGCCGTCGGCCTCGGAACAGCGCGCGTGCGGCTCGCCCGTCGCGGGGTCGAGGGTTTCGAACTCCGCGCCGGAGGCGGCGGGCCGCCACTGTCCGGCGATGAACAGGGTGCGCGCGGGGCTGGTGCTCAGGGTGCTCAAGACGGGTCTCCCAGGACGAAGGCGGCGCAGCGCTCGCCGATCATGACGGTGGGTGCGTGGGTGTTGCCGGAGGTGATGGCCGGCATGACCGAGGCGTCGGCGACCCGCAGCCCCGGCATGCCGTGCACGCGCAGGTGCGGGTCGACCACCGCGTCGGGGCCGGTGCCCATGCGGCAGGTGCCGACCTGATGGTGGTAGGTGAGCAGGTTGCGCTTGATGTAGGCCGTGATCCCGGCCCGGGTGACGACCCCGGGGCCGGGGCCGATCTCACGCCCCCGCCAGCGGTCCAGGGCCTGCTGGGCGCCGATCTCCCGGACCTGTTCGACCGCGGTGACCATCGCCCTCAGGTCGTACGGATCCGCGTAGTAGCGCGGGTCGAGGACGGGGGGCTCGGTGGGGTCGGTGGAGCGGAGTCGGAGGCGGCCGCGGCTCAGCGGGCGGATGGTGCCGGCGAGGACGGTGTAGCCGTCCCCCTCCTCCGGCACGTCCTCACCGGCCACGGGCAGCGGTGTGTGGGACATCAGCGGCTGGAGGTCGGGGGCGGGCAGCGCGGGGTCGGTCTTCGCGAAGTACTGCGCCTCCAGCTTGTTGGCGGTGCCCGGCGGCACCGGGCGGGACGACTCCCACACCACCGGGGTCAGCGCGTGGTCGTGCAGATTGGCGCCCACCCCGGGAAGGTCGGCGAGCACGTCGACGCCCAGGGCACGCAGCTCGTCCGCCGGGCCGATCCCGCTGAGGAGGAGGAGCTGGGCCGAGCCGATGGTGCCGCCGGACAGGATCACGTCGCCGGTACAGCGCACCGGGGTGACCCGGCCGGCCAGCAGCACCTCCACCCCGCGGGCCCGGCCGCCCTCGACGAGCACTCGGGCGACCGGGGAGCCGGTCAGCACCGTCAGCAGTGGGCTGTCGAGCACCGGCCGGACGAAGGCCGTCCAGGCGCTGACCCGTCTGCCGTCGCGGATGGTGCGGTGCAGCAGGCCCGCGCCGAGGCTGTCCTCGGCGTTGCAGTCGTCGTTGCGCGGGATGCCGTACTGCTCGCACGCCGCCACGAAGGCGACGGAGACCGGGTTGGGCGCGTGGTTGCGGGTGACCGGCAGCGGGCCGCCGGTGCCGTGGAAGCGGGAGGGCCCGTCCTCGAAGTCCTCCGAACGCCTGAAGTACGGGAGGACCTCGTCGTACGACCAGCCCGTGGCCCCGTGCACCTTGGCCCAGTCGTCGTAGTCGGAGCGGTGGCCGCGGACGTAGATCATGCCGTTGAGGGCGCTGGAGCCGCCGAGCACTCTGCCGCGCGGCCAGAACACCCGGGTACCGTCGGCGTGCTGCTGGGGTTCGGTGACGTAGGCGTAGTCCTCGGAGGTGTTCCACAACTCCCACATGCGGCCCGGATCGTGGATGGCCGGGTTGACGTCGCGGCCGCCGGCCTCGATCAGCAGGACCGTCCGGCCGGCGTCCGCGAGTCTGCGTGCGACGACGCAGCCGGCGGATCCGGCACCGACCACGATGTGGTCGTAGGTATCGCGTGCGGCTTCCATGCGGGAAGGGTGCGGCGCGGCGGCCGGTTCCGCTTGTGGCGCGGTGCACGGAGAAGTTGCGATGCCGTGCACGGGGACGGTGCGGTGCCGTGCGCGGCGCAGATGCGGTGCCGTGCGCGGGCGGTGACGGCGTCGGCTACGCGGACAGGAGCGCGCGTGCCTCACGCGGGCTGATGCCGTACGCCGTCTTGAACACATGACTGAAGTGGGCCGGGTCCGCGAAGCCCCACCGGCCGCCGATGGCGCTGATGGGCACATGGGCCAGCGCCGGGTCGGTGAGGTCCCCGTGGCAGCGGGCGAGCCGGCGCTCCCGGAGCCGGCCGGAGACCGTTTCCCCCTGCTCCGCCAGGAGTTTGTACAGGTAGCGGCGTGAGATGCGGTGGGCGGCCGCGATCCGGTCGGGGTCCAGCGTCGGATCGGCGAGGTGCTGTTCCATGTACGCGAGGATGCGGCCCGTGAGGAGCGCCGGACCCTCGTCGCCCGGGTCCGGGACGGCACCGGCGTGCTCCGCGAGGAGGGTGCCGACGACGTCCACCACGTTCTCGGCCAGCCGGGACGTACCGACGCTCTCCAGTTCGTCCACCTGCCGGGCCAGCCCGCTCAGGAACGGACGCACCAGCGTGCCCATTCCCTCCCGGCAGGACACGGTGGTCGCCGTCATGCGCCGCAGGTCGCGCTCGGGCAGCCGCAGCATGGCCCGCGGGAACATCAGCACGAGGTTGCGGGAGCGCCGGTCGGTGTCGAGGGCGTACGGGTACCGGGTGTCGTAGACCGCCAGCTCCCCCGGCGTCAGCTCGGCCTGACGGCCCGCCTGGGTGATCACGCAGTGCCCGGCGAGCAGCAGGCTGACCTTGACCACGTCGGGGGCGTCCGAGCCGATGAGGCGCCGGGTCCGGGCCACACGGTGCGCCTCGGCCGTCACGACCGAGACCTGCACCGCGCCGACCCTGGCGGTGCGCAGTTCGGCCCGGAAGTCGGAGCAGTCACCCGGCAGCGCTTCCAGCGGGACGAAGCTCCGGCTGACGACGTCACGCCAGAAGTCGAGCCGTCGGTCGGCCGTGCCGTCGGGGGGCGTGGTGATGGGCGTCATACGACGGTTCAGCCCAGTCCGTCGGCGCCGACCTGTACGGCGGATTCGTCGAGCAGGCCGTCGGTGACGGGCTGGAGGGTGCCGTCCAGGTCGAGGACGGGGGTGGCTTCCTTGTACCAGGACTCGATGACGGCGTTGCCCCAGAAGTCGCGGCGGCGGTCGTCGTGGACGTTCCAGCGGTAGGTCTCGTGGTCGGGGTCGCCGGTGTAGTAGTCGGAGGTGTAGATCTCGACGCGGTGGCCGTCGGGGTCACGCAGGTAGAGGTAGAAGGCGTTGGAGACGCCGTGCCGGCCCGGTCCGCGTTCGATGTGGTGTTCCTTGCGTACCGAGCCGAACAGGTCTGCGGCGCGCAGGATCTGGTGGGACTCGTGGGTGGCGATGCCGAGGTGGTGCAGGCGGGGTCCGGGGCCGCAGGTGAAGGCGACGTCGTGGACGGTCTGTTTGCGGTACATCCAGGCCGCGTACAGCTCGTGCTCGTCGCCCTCGATGGTCTCCGAGCAGCCGAAGCCGAGGGATGTGTAGTGGTCGTAGGCGGCGGGGATGTCGGGGGTGCAGATGTTGAAGTGGTCCAGGCGGGCGACCTCCGCGCCGCGGCGCAGGTCGTAGCGCTGGATGAGGCGTTCGGCTCGCTCGATGTCATGGAAGAACTCGACGGGGAAGCCGAGGGGGTCGACGACGCGGACGGCGTCGCCGACGCCGGGGGTGCCCTCGCCCTCGGCCACCCGCCTGACCGGCCGGCCCAGCCCGGTGAAGAACCGCTCCGCCTTGTCCACGTCCTCCGGGGTGCGCACCCGGTAGGCGAAGTGGTCGAGCGCGGCCACGGCGCCCTTTCTCAACACCACGGAGTGGTGGGTGAGTTCGTCGGTGCCGCGCAGGCAGAGGGTGCCGGGGTCCTCGTACTGGACGTGGAAGCCGAGCATGTCGACCCAGAACCAGCGGGCCGCGCCGAGATCGGTGACGGCCAGCTGGGCGTAGGCGGAGCGGATGACGTCGGGTGCGGTCATGAGGCGGCCCCGAAGCGGGGGGTGTGCACATGGCCGAGGGCGACGTGCACGATCTTCGACTCGGTGTAGAAGTCGATGGAGTGGGCGCCGCCCTCGCGGCCGACACCGGACGCCTTGACCCCGCCGAAGGGGGTGCGCAGGTCGCGGACGTTGTGGGAGTTGAGCCAGATCATGCCGGACTCGACGGCGTGGGCGATGCGGTGGCCGCGTTTGAGGTCGGAGGTCCAGATGTAGGCGGCCAGCCCGAACTGGGTGGCGTTGGCCAGCTCGATCGCCTCGGCCTCGGTGTCGAAGGGGGCGACGGCGACGACGGGGCCGAAGATCTCCTCCTGGAAGATGCGGGCGTCGCGTTCGACGTCGGCGAAGACGGTCGGCTGGAGGTAGTTGCCCTCGCTCAGGTGGCCGGGGCGGGTGCCGCCGGCGACGAGACGTGCCTCCTTGCGCCCGGTCTCGACGTAGTTCAGGACGCGTTGGTAGTGCTCGGGGTGGACGAGTGCGCCGACCTCGGTGGCCGGGTCGGCGGGCAGCCCGACACGGACGTTCGCGGCCCGCTCGGCCAGACGGCGGGTGAACTCCTCGTACAGCGGGCGCTCGACCAGAACCCGGGAACCGGCGGTGCAGCGCTCGCCGTTGAGGGAGAACACCCCGAACACGACGGAGTCCAGGGCGGCTTCCAGATCGGTGTCGGCGAAGACGACGACCGGGGACTTGCCGCCCAGCTCCATCGACACCGTCTTGAGGTGCTGGGCGGAGGAGCGGATGATGTGCCGGCCGGTGTCGGTGGACCCGGTGAAGGAGATCAGCGGTACGTCCGGGTGGTCGACCAGGGCCTGGCCGGCCTCCTCGCCGATGCCGTGGACGATGTTGACCACACCCGCGGGCACGCCTGCCTCCGCGAAGATCTCCGGCCACAGGGAGGCGGACAGTGGGGTCCACTCGGCGGGCTTGAGGACCAGCGTGCAGCCGGAGGCGAGTGCCGGGGCCAGCTTCCAGCTCTCCAGCATGAACGGAGTGTTCCACGGCGTGATCAGCCCGGCCACCCCGACCGGAGTGCGCACGACGTAGGAGAACTGCTCCTCGCCCTGCCGGAAGGCCTCCTCGCCGAGCGCGACGATCACGTCCGCGAAGTAGCGGAAGTTCTCCGCCGCCCGGCGTGCCTGGCCCTTGGCCTGGGTGATGGGCAGGCCGGTGTCGTAGGTCTCGAAGGCGGCCAGGCGGTCGTGGCGGGCCTCGACCGCGTCCGCGATCCGGTACAGCACGTCCGCGCGCTCGCGGTTCGAGATACCCGACCAGGCCGGGAAAGCGGCCCGTGCGGCGGTCACGGCCCTCTCGACGTCGGCCGCCGAACCACGCGCGGCCTGCGCGTACACGGTGTTGGACACCGGATCGGCGACGTCGAACGTACGGCCGTCCGCCGCGTCGACGAGGTCGCCGCCGACCCAGTGCGAGATGGCCGAGGGCAGGTTCTCGACGGTCATGTTCAGGCTCCGATCTGCTGGGTGAGGTCGCCGCCCTCGGCGAGCAGCCCTCGGACACGGGGCAGTCCCGCCTCGGTCTGGACGATCAGCGGCGGGCGCACATACGGGGAGGCGATACGGCCCTGCTGCGCCAGCACCCACTTGACCGGTGCCGGATTGGTCTCCACGAACAGCAGGTCCACCAGCGGGTGCAACCGGTAGTGCAGATCACGGGCCGCGTCCATGCTCTCGGCGTCTCCCGCCTCCCACAGTTCGTACATCCGCGCCACCGCGCCCGGCGCCAGATTCGCCACCGCCGAGACGAACCCCGCACCGCCCAGCGCCAGAAGCGGCAGACACAGCAACTCGATCCCGGACCACACCAGAAGAGAGCGTCCGCACGCGTGCAGCACCCGCGAGAAATGCTCGAAGTCCTTCGTGGTCTCCTTCACCCCGACGAAGTTCTCGAAGTCGGTGAACAGCCGCCTGACCGTCTCCGGGGCGATGTCCACGGCCGTACGCGAGGGCACGTTGTAGGCGACGACCGGCAGGTCCGGGAACTCCCGGGCCACCGTCGCGTACCACTGGTACAGCGCCTCCTGTGTGGGCCGCGCGTAGTACGGCGTGATCACCAACGCCGCGTCCGCCCCCAACTCCTGTGCTGCGGCGGTGAGTTCCAGGGTCTCGTCGAGCTTGTGCGAACCCGTGCCGGGCAGGAACGGTACCCGGTCCCCGATCACCTCCACCGCCGTACGCATCCCCGCGATCCGCTCCGCGACGCTCTGCGCGCTCGGCTCACCCGTGGATCCGCCGAGCGAGACACCATGCGAACCGGACTCCAGCTGAAAGCGGATCAGACCGGCCAGACTCTCGTGGTCGACGGCCCCGTCCGCCGTGAACGGGGTCACGACCGGGGCGATCGAGCCGCGGATGAGCGACGGATCACTGCGGAACTTCACTTCGCCTCTCCCTTGCACCAGTTTTCATAGGCCTGCCGCCAGGCCGGACCCAGCGGATACAGACCGTCGACGCTCTCGCCCGCGGCGACCTGCCCGGCGATGAACCGCTCCTGCCGCTCCTGCTCCCGGCAGTCCGCGACCAACTCGGCGGCCAGCTCCGGCGGTACGACGACCACACCGTCGTCGTCGCCCACGATCAGGTCACCGGGCTGGACGAGAGCCCCGCCGCAGGCGACCGGCACGCCCGTGTCCCAGGGCACATGCCGGCGGCCGAGGACGGAGGGGTGACTGCCCGCGGCGTAGACCGGCAGGCCCAGGCCGGCGACGGCGGCGCTGTCGCGGACGGCGCCGTCGGTCACCACCCCGGCCGCGCCCCGCCGCTGGGCACGCAGGGCGAGAATGTCGCCCAGAGTTCCGGCGGAGGCGTCCCTGCGGGCGTCCATCACCAGGACATGCCCCGGGCGCAGTTCCTCGATCGCCCGCTTCTGGGCGTTCATACCGGTGCCGTACCGCTGGAACAGATCCTCGCGCAGCGGCAGATAGCGCAACGTGTGCGCGACCCCCGCCATGCGGGTGCCGGGTACGGCCGGGCGCACGCCGTCGATCGACATGTGCGGCAGACCGCGCCCCCGCAACTGTGCGCTCAGCGTTGCCACCGCCACCGACCGCAGTCCCGCAGCGAGGTCTTCGTCGAGCACGGGTCCGGGCACGTACGCGCTCCCGTACGCCCCCTCCCGCTCGGCCCGATCGACCCTGGGCATCGCCCCCCAGGGGGCGAGCGGGGGGCCGTCGGTGATCGGAGTGCGCAGCCGTCCGGTCGTCGACTCCCCGCCGGTGACCTCGACTTCCACCACATCACCTGGCGAGACGACCGACGCCCCCGCGGGGGTGCCGGTGAGGATCACATCGCCCGGCTCCAGGGTGACCAGCCGCGAGAGGTCCGCGATCAGGTGCCCGAAGGGGAACAGCAGCGTGTCCGTCGTGTCGTCCTGCACGAGCTCGCCGTTGACCCAGGTCCGCAACCGCAGGGCGGCGGGGTCGAGTCCGGCGGCGTCCAGCAGACGCGGCCCGATCGGGGTGAAGCCGTCCGCCCCTTTCGAGCGGAGGTTGGAGCCGCGGTCCGCGTACCGCAGGTCGTACACGCCCGCGTCGTTCGCCGCCGTCACCCACCGGACGTACGACCAGCCGTCCTCGGGGCGTACCCGGCCGGCCCGGGTGCCGATGACGAGGGCGATCTCGCCCTCGAAGCTCATGAGTTCGCAGCCGTCCGGGCGGACGACCGCCTCTCCGGTGCCGGCCAGCGAGGACGGCGGCTTGAGGAAGTAGGAGGGATGGTTCGGTATCCGCCCGCGCTCCTTCGCGCGGCTGGGATAGTTCAGATGGACCGCGATGATCTTCGATGGGGTGCTGCCCAGTGGATGCGTCATCAGGCACCTTCAGCGGTCGTGGTCGAGGGCACGCGTTCAGACGGGCTGCTCGTCGGGGTAGGTCGCCCGGCCGAGGGGGACGATGACGGCACCGCCCGGCGCCACCTTGGCCCGGCCGTCCGCGCCGAGACCGAAGAACGTGCCGGTGGTGCGCAGGGCGCGCAGGTCGTACAGCCAGGTCGCCGCGACCGGGATCAGGAACTCCCGGAACGTGAAGACGTAGAGGTCGTCCCCCAGGCCCCAGGTGTCGGCCAGGTCCACGTCGCCGTGTCCGCGCTGCTCGCCGACCAGGCACTGCCAGGCGTAGCGCTCGCTGGACAGGTACACGTGCTCGTACAGGTGGTTCGGGCTGTAGCGGTAGAGCGCGCGCAGCCCGATCAGGTCCCGGCTGGGCGCCGGCTCGGCGCCCCTCGGCGACGAGCCGGTCAGTACGCCGGGGGTGAAGACCTGCCCCACCCGGGGGCGGCCGGGTGAGGGCGCGTCGGCGATGAGGGACTCCGCCGTCAGGGTCCGCCCGGTGTTGCGGTTGATCACGAGGACGACGGCACGCAGCGGGCGGTCCTCGTCGGTGACCGTCAGGTAGTGGACGCCGTCGCGCACCTCGACCGCCTCGTACCAGTCGGTGCCCTGCCGGCCCGCCCCGTCCCGCCAGGACACCTCCTGTCCGGTGCGCAGGTCCAGGTACAGTGCCCCGCCGTCGGCCTGGGCGATCGAGAGCGAGGTGCCGGCCAGCGCCTCGGTACGGGGCAGCCGATTGGCGTCGATGCCTGCCGCGAAGTCGTCCATGGCCTTCCAGTCGGAAGGTACGGCGGCGGTCATGTCGGTCATGAGAGTTCCTCAGTCCGCGAAGGCCAGCGTGGGCAGGTCCACACAGGTGGCGCCGCCGTCGGCCACGACCACGGCGCCCGTCATCACAGAGGCCTCGCGCGAGGCCAGGAACGCCACCAGGTCGGCGATCTCCTCGGGTTCGGCCGGGCGGCGCAGCGGCACGTCCTTGGTCACCAGCCGGTAGGCGTCCTCGCGGTCGATGCCGTACCGGGCGCCCAGGCCGTCCATCTGCTCGTCGGCCATCGGTGTGCGCACCCAGCCAGGGCACACCGCGTTGACCCGTACCCCTTGGTGGCCGTAGTCGCGGGCGACCGACCGGACCAGTCCGATCAGGGCGTGCTTCGTCGTCACGTACCCGGCCACGCCGGGGCCGGCGAACAGGCCCGCGATCGAGGACAGCACCACCGCGTTGCCCCCGCTCGCCATCAGGTGCGGCAGCGTCTCGCGGAGGGTGACGAAGGCGCTGTCCAGGTTGGCGCTCATGCTGTAACGCCACGCGTCGTCGTCGGTGTCGGCGACGGCTCCCGGGTGGTGACCGCCCGCGGAGGCCACCACCACGTCGAGCCGGCCGTACACCTCCAGCGCGGAGTCGATCACCCGGCGCATGTCCTCCTTGACGGCCGCGTCTCCCGCCACCACCAGGGCTCTGTCCCCGAGTTGCCCGGCGACCTTCCGCAGCGGCCCTTCGCGCCGTCCGCTGAGCACGACGCGGGCGCCCTCGGCGGCAAGGCGCCGGCAGACGGCCGCGCCGATCCCGGTACCCGCGCCGGTCACCAGCGCGACGGCGTCGGTGAAACGGGCGGCGTGGCCCGGGTGAGGTGGGGCTGCGGACATGGGTCCTCCTGGTGGGGCGAACGGCCCGGCGGGACACGGGGGGAGATGGGCCCACCCTAGGTACGCCGTGACGGGGACGGTGATCGGTGCCGCGGTTCGTGCATTGGCCGACAAGGCCTGGCGCCCCACAGACAAGTCGGCGGGGGCCGGCCTGGCGCAGCCTCGTAGCACCGAGGCCGGTCCAGCCCGGCCGATGGTCCGCAGCGGCCCGGCCACTGGATCAGGTCGTACCTGGCATCGGATTTTTGTCCGGTTCGGGCTGCCCGGCCGGATGAGAGATGAGGACGGACGTGACCACCGACGACATGGCCCAGCGCGGTACGGCGGAGCCCGGCGTCGAGCCGGGGCGACGGCTGCCGGAGCAGAGCCGGCGGCCGAGCCGCTCCCCTCTGCGCACACTGCAGCGGCTGGCCCGCGCGCCGTCCGTCAGCGTCATCGGAGCGACGCTCGTGCTCGTGTTCGCCATCGGCGCGCTGCACCCGACGTACCTCCGGAGCAACCAGTTGCTCGACACCCTTCAGGCCTCCGTCTACGTCGGCCTGATCGCGGGGGGCATGGCCTACCTCGTATCCATGCGGGAGATCGACCTGTCCGTCGGATCGATGTTCGGGCTGTGCCTGATCTCGGTCGCCATGCTCATCCAGTCCGGTTTCAACAGCTGGCTCGCGGCGGCCGTCGGGATCGCCCTGGGCGGTGTGCTCGGCGCCGTCAACGCGGTGATCGTGGCGACCATGCGGATTCCCACGATCGTCGCCACGCTGGCCACCCTGTCGGTCTTCCGCGGCCTGGCGATCGGTCTGACGGACGGCAACCAGGTGGTCAACCTCCCCATCGGGGACTCGTTCTTCTCCGTCGTCGGCGGCAAGGTCCTCGGCATCCCGTTCAGCGTCCTGGTGCTGCTGGTGGTCGCTGTGGTGGTCGGCGTGGCGCTGCACCACACCCCGTTCGGGTACCGGGTGCTGGCCATCGGGTCCAACCCCGAGGCGGCCGAGTTCTCCGGCATCTCGATCGCCCGGGTCCGCACGCAGGTGCTCGTTCTCGTCGGCCTGCTCGTCGGCGTCGCGGCGGTGCTGGGCCTGGCGTTCTTCACCTCCGGCGACCCGAACATCGGCAGCGGCTTCGAGTTGCAGGCGATCGCGGCGGCGGTCATCGGCGGTACCCCGCTGCGCGGCGGCAGCGCGACCGTGCTCGGCGCGGTGGTCGGCGCCATCCTCCTCAACGTGGTGGCGACCGGCCTGTCCTACTTCAGCGTGCCGGCCAACTGGAGTGCCTTCGCGACCGGCCTGGTGATCCTGCTCGCGGTCGGCATCGACAGCCTCGTGCGTCGCCGCCGTGCGGCCCGCCGGACCGCCAAGCCCCGGTCCGCCGAACCCCGGTCCGCCGAACCCCGGTCCACCGAGTCGGCCACCAGCTGAGCCCAGCGGCAGTCTTCCGCCCGCTGCCCACCCTCCGAAGGAGTCACTATGAAACCGTTGAGCAGAGCCGCGGGCACCCGTCGCCGGCGCACGGTGGCCGCCGGCGCGCTGTCCATGGCGTCGCTGCTGGTGATGAGCGCCTGTAGCAGCAGCGACTCGGGGTCGTCCCAGAGCGGTGCCGCGGGCGGCAGCTGCGGCACCGCCGACAAGAAGCTGAACATGGCCTTCGTCTACGCCGACACCACGCAGAACCCGTTCCAGGAGATGGCGCTGGGAGCCAAGGCGGCCGCCGACGACGACGGCAACGTCAAGCTCCAGCTGTCCGCACCCACCGGCATCGACGGACCCAAGGAGGTGTCGCTGTTCCAGGCCGTCGCGCGTACCGCGACCGACGGGGTGGCCTACGAGACGGTCACACCCGACCTGTTCGTCCGGCCGCTCAACTCGGCCACGGACGCCGACGTGCCCGTCATCGCCGTGGACGCCGCGCCGCCGCCCGGGACCAAGGTCAAGACGTTCGTCGCGAACAGCAACACCAAGCTCGGCGAACTGCTCGGGGACGCGTACGTGGCGCAGCACCCGAAGGCCGACGGCCAGATCGTGCTGGGCAACGACATCCCGTCGCTGCAGTTGCTCGTGCAGCGGCTCGACGGGCTCCAGTCGGTGCTGAGGGCCAAACTGCCGAACGCGAAAGTGGTCGGGCCGCTGGACTCCAAGTCCTCGCCCACCGACAACTTCAACGCGTGGAAGAGCATCGTGCAGGCGCACCCCGACGCGACCGCGTTCATCGGGGTGGGCGGCCAGGACGGCGTGTCGCTGCCGCTGATCGGCAAGCAGACCGGCCGCAGCTACCTGGCCGGCTCCGCGGACCTGCCGCCGGAGGCTGTGCAGGCGGTCAAGGACGGCAAGATCTTCGCGCTGTCCTCACCGGAGCACTGGATGAAGGGCTACATCGCCATGCATCTGCTGATCCAGGCCAAGCGCACCTGCAAGCCGGTGCCCGAGGGCTGGTGGAACTCCGGCAACCTGCTGGTCGACAAGTCCAACGTCGACAGCATCCTGGCCCGTCAGAAGAGCCCTGAGTCGCGCAGGGCCTGGTTCAAGAAGGAGATCGACAAGCAGCTGGCCGACCCGCCGCTGGCCCCGCTGGGCAAGGCCGACTGACATCACCCGTGCGGGTCCGGTGCGCCGGCCCCGCACGGCCTCACGCACAGCTCACAGCTCACAGCTCACAGCTCACAGCTCACAGGAGGACCGCCGACATGAACGTGCTCGAAACGTCCGGCGTGCACCGGTCGTACGGCGGGGTGGTGGCGCTGCGCCCCACGGACTTCGCGGTGGCGCCGGGCACCGTGCACGCGCTACTCGGTGAGAACGGCGCCGGCAAGTCCACGCTGGTGAAGATCCTCGCCGGAGCGGTCGAGCCGGACAGCGGCCGGATCCTGCTCGACGGTGAGCAGGTGCGGTTCCGCGACACCGCCGACGCGGCCCGGCACGGTGTCGCCGTGGTGTCCCAGGAACTGAACCTGTTCCCTGACCTGGACGTCCTGGCGAACCTGTTCACCAAGCGGGAGCGGTTGCGCCGTGGTGTGCTGTTCGACCGGCGCGCGATGGCCGCCCAGGCCGGGCCGGTCCTCGCCGAGCTCGGTCTCGATGTCCCGCTGCGCGCCCCCGTCGGCGACCTGACCCTCGCACAGCGGCAGTTGGTCGAGATCGCCAAGGCCCTGCTGACCGAGCCGCGCGTGCTCATCCTCGACGAGCCGACCTCCGCCCTCGACGACCACGGCAGCCGGCGCCTGCTCGACGTACTCGACGTGCTGCGCCGACGGCAGGTGGCGGTCGTCTTCGTCTCGCACCTCCTCGAAGAGGTCATGCACCTCAGCGACCGGGTCACCATCCTGCGGGACGGAGAGGTGGTGCTGGCCGGGGCCGACCGGGCCGGCCTCACCATCGACGGCATCGTCCGGGCCATGCTGGGCGACCGGCTCCTCGCGGAGGAGGCTTCCGCCTGGCAGGACCACGGCGCAGCACCAGCACCAGCACCAGCACCAGCACCAGCACCAGCACCAGCACCAGCGGCGGTACCGGTCCCCGTTCCGGATCCGGATCCGGATCCGGCCGCAAGCCTGGAGGTGCACGGTGTCACGGTGCCCGGCGTGCTCGACGGCGTCGGTCTCACCGCGCGGGTCGGCGAGATCGTGGGGCTGGCCGGGGTCGCCGGGGCGGGCCACCAGACGCTGCTGGAAGTCGTCTCCGGGGTCCGCTCACCGTCCGCCGCCACGCTGCGACTGCCCGGCCAGGCCGGGGCCGGGGCTCCGCCGCACGGTCTGCGGCAGGCGGTACGCCGGGGCGTGGCCGTGGTCTCGGGCGACCGCCGGCTCGGGCTGATGCCGGACAAACCGATCTGGCAGAACATCGCGCAGGTGCGCTCGGTCGCCCTGGCCCGCGACGGCGCCGTGGTGCGCCGGTCGGAGCTGCGCCGGCGGGCGGCCGACCGGGTCGCCCGGCTGGCGGTCCGCACCTCCGGTGTCGAACAGGCCGCCGGGCTGCTCTCCGGCGGAAACCAGCAGAAGGTGGTCCTGGCGAAGTGGCTGGAGGCGTCACCGTCCACCCTGCTGCTCGACGACCCGACCCGCGGCGTCGACGTCGGCGCCAAGGCCGAGATGCACGAGCTGATCCGGAGCGCCTGCCAGGACGCCGTGGTGCTGCTGTGCTCGACCGATCTCGACGAGCTGGTCTCGCTCTGCCACCGGGTCCTGGTGTTCCGGCACGGCAGGGTGGCCGCCGAGCTGTCCGGTCCTGAACTGACCCGGCACCGTCTGCTCACCGAGATGAACACGGCCGACTGAACGACGCCGTCACCCCCGGGCTCACACCCCTAAGCCCACGGCCTCCGCCGTGATCGCCGCGGTCGCGAACGGGTCCCGGCTCAGCCGGTACTCGCGGGGCGACACCCCGTACGCGGCCTTGAAGATCCGACTGAAGTGGGCCGCGTCGAGGAAGCCCCAGTGCGCGCCGATGGCACTCACCGCCTGGTCGCGGCTGGCCGGCGCGACCAGGTCGCGGCGGCACTGCTCCAGCCGCCTCTCCCGGATCACCCGGGAGACCGAGGTGCCCTCGGCCCGGAACAGCTTGTGCAGATAGCCGACGGAAATGTGGCAGGCCGCCGCGACCGTCTCCGGATCAAGGTCCGGGTCGTCCAGCCGGTCCTCGATGAAGCAGTGCATCTTGGCCATGAGGGTGCGCCGGGGGTCGGTCGGCCGATGCCCGAGGACGGTGAGCAGGTCGGCGTAGAGCGTGCCGAGCAGGTCGATGACGTTGTCGGCCAGCCGCGCCGACTGGGCCCCGCCGATCTCGTCCAGCCGCTCGGCCAGATTCACCAGCAGCGGGGCCACCAGTGCGCCGATCCCGGTGCGGCCGGACACCTGGCGGGCGGTGAGCCGGCTGACCGCGTCGTAGCCCAGGCGGAGGTCGCGGTGCGGGAACATCAGCACGAGCAGTCGGCAGTTGTCGTCGAAGGACACCTCGTACGGTCGGCTGGTGTCGTAGAGCGCCAGGTCACCGGGGAGGAGCGAGGCCTGGCGGCCCTCCTGGGAGACCAGCACGTAGCCGCGCAACGGCATGCTCAGCTTGTAGTACGGCGTCTCGGTCCGGGCGATCTGCTGTTCGGTGCGCAGCGCGCGGTGCGGGCCGGCGGTCACCCGGCACACCGCCACGCTGCCCAGGAGGTCGGCGGAGATCTCGCCGCAGAAGGTGGCGGGATCGGAGAAGGTGAAATCGAGTGGGACGAAAGCCTCGGCGACGGCCGCGCGCCAGGCCTCCTCACGCTCTCGGGCAGAGACATCAGCGGTTCTCACCAGCACAGTCATGGCTACCTCACGTCCCATGAGGCCGGAGTCGGATCATAGGATCGTATGCGATATCACCTAGGATTAACACCCCCGAAGCAGTTCACCCGACGACAAGCACCGGCGCCGGTGGCACAAGCCGACGGACGCGGGCGGCCCGACACTCGGAGCACGAGGTGCCCGCACACCGGACGAGGACGGCGACGTGACCGACATGACTCCCCTGCAGATCATCGAAGACCACTACGCCGCGTCGGCGCGGGGCGATCTGGACGGCATGGTCGCCCCCTTCGCCCCGGACGTGGAGTGGACGGAGATGGCCGGCTTTCCGTACGCGGGCACCTACCACGGTCCCGCCGCCGTGCGGGAGGCGGTGTTCGAGCGGCTGGGCGTGGACTGGGCGGGCTACGAGGCGGTGCCGGAGCAGTTGGTGGACGACGGCGAGAGCGTGGTCGCGTTCGGCACCTACTCGGGCACCTACCGGGCGACCGGAAAGGCGATGCGGGCCCGGTTCGTGCACCACTGGACGGTACGCGACGGCCGAGTGGTCCGGTTCGAGCAGTTCACCGACACCCACCTGGTCCGCGCGGCGATGAGCTGACCGGCCGACCCCCGTCACACGGTGTAATTCATATATGATTTACCCCATGACCGCCCGTCAGCCGGACGCCGGCTCACCGCCTCCGAAGTCCGCCTCCCGGGTCGAGTTCGCCTACACCACCATCCGGGAACGCATCACCAGTGGCGTCTACGGCCCCGGCTACCGGCTCGTTCTCGACGAGTTGGCGCGCGAGCTGGGGGTCAGCCCGGTCCCCGTCCGCGAAGCGGTACGCCGGCTGGAGGCCGAGGGATACGTGGACTTCCAGCGCAACGTCGGCGCCCGGGTCGCCACGTTCGACAAGCAGGAGTTCGTGCAGACCCTCCATGTGGTCGCGCTGCTGGAGGGGTACGCCACCGCGCTGGCCGCCCCCCGCATGCGGCGCACCGACCTCGCCCGGGCCCGGAAGATCAACGGCCGGCTGCGGACGTCGCTCGACGACCTCGACCCGATCCTGTTCTCCGCACTGAACCGCGATTTCCACTTCACCATCTACGAGCGCTGCCCGAACCACCATGTGCGGGGGCTGCTGGAAGCCCAGTGGGCCCGGCTGGACACCATCCGCCGCTCGGTGTTCCTCTACGTCCCCGGCCGGTCCGCCTCCTCGGTCGCGGAGCACGCCGAACTGCTCGACCTCATCGCCGCCGGCGCCCCGGCGGAGCGCATCGAGCAGAAGGCCCGTGCGCACAAGCTGCACACCGGCGCGGCGGTGTCCGAAGCCGACGGCGGCACACCGCCGGCCTGACCGAGGCGGGCCGCCCTCCCGCCGGACCGCTTCCGCCTCGTCGGCGCGGCGAAGGTTCTCGGCAGCCCGGTTTCCTCACCGCCGGCATACGGCCCGGTGCCGTCGGGTGCTCGGCGCCCGCTCTGCGCATCCGGCTGTACGCGTCAGCGAACACGCGGCGAACCAGGCCCTGTTCGTGACCACGCGGCACACCACCGGCGCCGGTCCGGACGGCACGCCCCGCCAGGTGCCGCCCGGCCTGCGGGTCAGCGGCGACCGGCCAAAGACCGACCACTCGGCGTGGGCCCGCCACCCGATGCCGTCGTACGGGCCGCCGACACCGCACTCCTTCTGCCACTTCGCGTACGCCTTGAGGGTGACCGTCCCACAGGATCCGTACCCGGCCAGCGGTTTCCTACCGCCGGTACGTTACGCGCCCCGGTGCCGACGTAACCCCATTCCCCCGCAGCAACGTCTTCATCGTGTTCAACAGCGTGGACAACCCGGCGGTCGAGCCCTTTGCGGCGCCCGTACGGCGACCGGAGTTCATCGGAGCACGGGACTTCACCCCGGTGCGCTGACGCGTCGTTGGACGCAACGAGTCGGCCCGGCCCCTGAGAGGGGGCCGGGCCGATCCGTGTCACACCGCGCCCGCTACAACCAGGACAGCGACGCGGCCCGTTCCAGCACGTTCCGTACGGCCTCCTCGTCGCCCGTGGTGCCGCGCGGGACATCGTCCGGTGCGTACCGGCCGCCCACCAGGAGGCAGAAGTCGACCGGATCCAGGGTGAGTTCGGCTCCCACGGGCTCGTCCTCGGAGCCCAGCACCCACTGTTCGCCCCCGGTCACCGCGAACAGCACCGGGGGCGCGGTGGGTCCGAGGGCGAGGCCGAGGATGCGGACGGCCAGCCGCACCAGTTGCCCCAGGTGGTCGGCGGGCGGGGGCGGCACGGCCAGGCCCAGGGCGCGTCCGATGTCGTCGGTGTGGATCCACGTCTCGAAGGCCCGCACCAGGAAGTGCTCGGCGACGGGCAGCCGGACGCCCATCAACGTCGTTGCCCGCGCCGCCAGTTCGGGGTCGTGGGCCTCCGGTGCGGCGAGCAGCGCGGCGGCCTGCGCGGACCAGTCGGCGACCGTCTCGGCGGGTGTACGGCCGTACTCGTGCGCGATGACCTCGGAGGTACGACGGTTCCAGGCGCCCGCCCAGTCCGCCTCGCCCTCGCCCTCGCCCTCGACGGGCGTGCCCGGGACGCGCGGCCCGATGCCCAGGCGCCCGGCGAGCGGCTCGTCGGCGGCCAGGAGATGGGCGAGGGTCGCGTGCACGTCCCAGTCGTGCACGACCGGCATCGACCAACGGCCCTCCGCCTCGGACAGCAGCGCCTTCAGCCCGGCGACCGCGGCGGCGTAGGGGACGGCGTGCCCCGCCACCCGGGGCAGTACGGGGCGGGCGCGCAGGGCCGCGGACAGCACACCGGAGAGGTCCTGCGCGGACTCGGCGTACAGGTCGGCGGTGGGCGCGGCGTCCGGCTGCCCGTCCGCGCCGCTGCCCACGGGCCCGTCCAGGAGCCGTACCGTCTCCCGCAGCCGTTCCGCCTCGGCCGCGCAGGTCCCGCACTCGGCCAGATGGTCGGCGACCGTCTGACGCTCCTCGGGCGGGAGGGTGCCGAAGGCCCAGGCCGCGAGCAGGTCGCGGACCCTCTCGTGGTCGTCCTCGGTCACCCTGCGCCTCCTGTCGCCGGCAAGCAGTCTGCCGCCATCATGCGCCCCTTGCGAGCGCCGGGTCCGGCGGGTCGGCCAAAGAGTCGTCAGCCGGACAGGGAGTCCAGCAGACGGTCCACGTCGGCGGGGGTGTTGTAGAGGTGGAACGCGGCGCGCAGATGTCCGGCGCGGTCGGAGACCTCGACTCCGGCGGCGCTCAACTCCGGCTGTCGATGGCCGAGTCCGGGTACGGAGACGATGGGTGAGCCCGGGGCGGGGACGGGTTCGTGGCCGAGGGCGGCGAGGCCGGTGCGGAAGCGGTCGGCGAGGGCGAGGTCGTGGGCGCGGATGGTGTCCACGCCGAGTTCCTCGAGGAGTTCGAAGGAGCGGCGGGCGCCGGCGTAGGAGAAGAGAGCGGGGCTCTCGTCGAACCGCCGCGCGGAGTGGGCGAGTTCGTCGATGGGGCCGTAGCACGCGTCCCAGGGGCGTTCGCCCGCCACCCAGCCGGCGAACAGCGGGGTGAGTCCGCCGAGGTCCTCCGGGACGACCAGGAAGGCCACACCGCGCGGGCACACGAGCCACTTGAAGGCGACGCAGGCGCAGTAGTCGTATGTGTCGGCGTCGAGGTCCAGCCAGCCGACGGCCTGGGAGGCGTCGACATAGGTGCGTGCGCCGTACTCGCGTGCCGCCTGCCGGATCGCGGGCAGGTCGGCGATCCGGCCGTCGGCGGACTGGGCCGCGCTCACGGCCACCAGGGCGGTGCCGGGGCGGACGGACTCGGCGACGCGCTCCAGCGGCACGGCGCGGACCTTGAGGTCGGGGCGGACGTGGAAGGGGTTCACCACGGAGCTGAAGTCGCCCTCCGCGGTGAGGACTTCGGCGCCCTCGGGAAGGGAGGCGGCGATCAGTCCGCTGTATACGGCGACCGAGGCGCCGGCCGCGACGCGGTGCGGCGGTACGCCGGCGAGCCGCGCGAAGCAGGCGCGGCTCGCCTCCACGTCCCCGAACATGTCGGTCGGCTCGCCCGCGGCCGAGGCCGCCACGGCGGTGCGCAGGGCGGCGACGGTGCGGGCGGGTACCAGGCCGGTGCTGGCGGTGTTTAGATAGGTGTTCTTCGGGGCGAACTCGGCTCGGACGAGGCTCTCGAAGGTCTCCATGGGTCCACTGTGGGCCCGGGAGAGGTCCCGGTCCATTGCCGCATTGTGCGTGGGTTCGCGAAGGAACCCTTATGGATCGCGGCTGACCTGGTGTTTCAGTGCTGAGGCACCGCGCAGCCGTCGGGGCCGCAGGCGTCCGCGTCACCCTGGTCGATCAGCTTCAGCGGTGAGCGCTCGCCCCAGGCCTGGGTCAGCGCCTGGGCGAAGACCTCGGCGGGCTGGGCGCCGGAGACGCCGTACTTGCGGTCGAGGACGAAGAAGGGGACGCCGTTCGCGCCGAGCTGGGCGGCCTCGCGTTCGTCGGCGCGGACGTCGTCGGCGTAGGCGGTGGGGTCGGCGAGGACCTTGCGGGTGTCGCCGGCGTCCAGGCCGGCCTCGACGGCCAGCTCGACGAGCCGCTCGTCGCCCTCGGTGAACAGGGAGCGCTCCTCGGCGAAGTTCGCCTTGTAGAGGATCTGGATCAGCTCGTACTGCCTGCCCTGTTCCTTGGCGAAGTGGAGCAGGCGGTGCATGTCGAAGGTGTTGCCGTGGTCGCGGCCGCGAGTGCGGTACGCCAGGCCCTCGGCGGCGGCCTGGGCGCCGAGGTTGTCCTCGCCGGCCTCGGCCTGTGCCTCGCTCATGCCGTACTTCTTGGAGAGCATGGAGATCACGGTCTGCACGTCGCCCTTGGCGCGGCCCGGGTCCAGCTCGAAGGAGCGGTGCACCACCTCGACCTGGTCACGGTGCGGGAAGGCCTCGAGCGCCTTCTCGAAACGGGCCTTGCCGACATAGCACCAGGGGCACGCTATGTCCGACCAGATCTCGACCTTCATGTTCTCTCCAGCAGCTACGGGTGTGTACGGAGGCCGCCTCCGCCCGATCCCTGAACATTCAAGCAGCGGGGATCATTCCCGGGGTGCCTTCGGCTGCTCCAGCGCGTACCGCGGCGAGGGGTGTCTGTCCTCGGTCGGGGGTTCCGCCGGTTGTGCGGTGCTCGGCGTTGACGCCCGCCGCTGCGGGCGGACACCCCCCGCCACGTCCCCTTCCCGCCGTACGCGGCTGCTGGCGCGTCGCGGTTGCCGTCACGCGGCTGTGTCCGACGGCACGCGGCTGAACTGCGCCCGGTACGCCGTCGGGGTCAGGCCGGTGCGGCGGGTTATGTGGGTGCGGAGGGAGTCGGCGGTGCCGAGGCCGCAGGAGCGGGCCAGGCTGTCCATGGGGAGGGTAGTGGTCTCCAGGAGTTCCTTGGCGCGTTCGATGCGCTGGTGGAGGAGCCACTGGAGGGGGCTCACGCCGCTCTCCGCGTGGAAGCGCCGGGTGAGGGTGCGGACGCTGACGCCGGCGTGGCGCGCCAGGTCGGTGAGGGTGAGGGGCTTGTCGAGGTTCCGCATGGCCCAGCCCCGGGTGTCGGCGCAGGCCGTGCCGCGTTCCGGCGGCAGTGGGGTCTGCGTGAACTGGGTCTGGCCCCCGGGCCGTACAGGGGCGACCAGGGCGCGGCGGGCCACCTCGTTGGCGACGGCGGCGCCGTAGTCCGTGCGGATGACGTGCAGGCACAGGTCGATGCCGGCCGCGTACCCGGACGCCGTGACGTACGGCCCGTCCTGGACGTACAGCACGTCCGGCTGCAGGTCGACCTGCGGGTACCGCCTGCGCAGTTCCTCGGCGTGCGCCCAGTACGTCGTGGCCCTGCGCCCGTGCAGCAGGCCCGCCTCGGCGAGCTGGAAGGCGCCGGTGCACAGGGACGCGATCCGCTTGCCGCCGTCGGCCGCCTCACGGACGGCGGCGACGATGCGCGCGTCCGGCTCGTAGGGCGCGCCGGTGCCGGCGACGACCACGGTGTCCGCCTCACGCACCGCCTCCAGTCCGTGGGGCACGTACAGGTCGAGCCCTCCGCCGGTCGGGACGGGCCCCGGCTCGGCGGCGCAGATGACCACGTCGTAGCCCGGCCGCCCGGCCACCTCGACCTTACCGAAGAGCATCTCCGGGATGGCCAGGTTGAACAGCGAGACGGGCGAGGGCGCGATCACGGCGATGCGGTGCGGGGCGAGCCGCTCGGTCATGGCCAGAACCTCCGGACACCTGGCATTCGGGCCACTACTGTACGACGGCACACCCCCGCAGCATGGACGCATGTCGACCGACCAGACCCTCAGTGGTGAGCAAATCACCCGTATCGAAGGCGAGTTGGCGCCCAAGAGGCCCTCCCCCGCCCTCACCCTCACGGCCGCGCTCCTCGGCTTCGCGCTGATCACCCTCGACGCGTCCGTGGTGAACGTGGCCCTGCCCGCGATCGGTTCGGACTTCGGCGGCGGGATGTCCGCACTGCAGTGGGTGGTGGACGCGTACACCCTCGCCTTCGCCGCCCTGATGCTCTCCACCGGCGCCTTCGCGGACCGGGCCGGCGCGAGCCGCGCGTACGCGCTCGGCACCTCGGTGTTCACCGTGGCGTCGGTGGCCTGCGGACTGGCACCGGGCCTGCCGACGCTGATCGGGGCTCGGGTGGTGCAGGGCGCGGCGGCCGCGGTCGTCCTGCCGGCGTCGCTGGCACTGGTGCGACAGGCGTACGCGGACCCGGCGCGGCGGACCCGGGCTGTCGCGGCCTGGGGAGCCGGCGGTTCGGCGGCGCTGGCGCTCGGCCCGCTGGCGGGCGGTGCGCTGACCACGGCGTGGGACTGGCGGGCGATCTTCTTCGTCAACCTGCCGGTCGGCGCGGCCATTCTGCTGCTGCTTCTGAAGGCCCCGCGGTCACCGCGCCGTCCGGCCCCGCTGGACCTGCCCGGACAGGCGACCGCGGTGGTGGGTCTCACCGCTCTGACGTTCGCCGTGATCGAGGGCGGTCCTGCCGGGTGGGCGGCGCTGGGGGTGGTCGTCGCCGCCGCCGTCGCGTTCCCGCGGATCGAGGCCCGCACGGCGCATCCGGTCGTGCCGCTCGGTCTGTTCCGCAACCGGACCGTGGCCGTGACCGTGGCGGCGGGGGCCGCGGTCAGTGTGGCCTTCTACAGCATGGTGTTCGTCTTCTCGCTCTTCTTCCAGCAGGTGCAGCACCGTTCCCCGCTCTCCGCCGGGCTGATGTTCCTGCCGATGACGGGCCTGATCGGGGTGACCAACCTCCTGTCGGGCAAGCTGGCGGGCCGGTACGGCCCCCGGCTGCCGATGCTGGTCGGCCAGGGACTGGCGGCGGCGGGCTCGCTGCTTCTGCTGTACGTCGACGAGGGCACGCCCGCGTCCCTGGTGGCCGTGCTCCTCGTACCGCTGGCGCTGGGCTGCGCACTGACGGTTCCGCCGCTGACCGCCGCCATGATGGACGCCGTGCCCGCCGAACGGGCGGGGCTGGCGGCCGGGGTGCTCAACTCGGCGCGTCAGGTGGCCGGCGGCCTCGGGATCGCGGTGTTCGGGGCGCTGGTGGCGGGAGACTTCACGGGCGGGATGCGGCTGAGCCTGGTGATCGGGGCGTGCGTGCTCCTGCTGACCTTCGGACTCAGCTTCCGTCTCGCAGGTCGCGCGGCCAGTTCGGCCTGAACTCGAGGTGGTCGTAGGTCACCACGCACCCCTCCCCCATCGGCGACTGGGTCATGAAGCCGACCAGGGCCGCGTCCGTCTCCTTCTCGCCGCCCAGGGTGAACAGACGGACGAAGGTCCAGCGCCTGCCGTCGCGGGAGGCGTGGAAGGCGAAGGCGCGTCCGGTGCGGCTCACCCGGAGCCACACCGAACTGCCCTCGACGGTGAAGGAGTTGGCGTCGTCGGAGTGGCCCCGGGTGACCACCGTGCAGACGGTGGGCACGTCCGGGGAGTACTCCAGGCACAGCTTGGCCCAGGCCCGTTCGCCGACATGGACGTAGAGAACTCCCGCGTCGAACGCCCCGGCGAAGCCGACGGTGACCCGGGCTATCAGCTGGAAGTCCCCCTCCGGCCAGCCGAGCAGCCTCGGCGCGTCGGAGGCCGGCTCCAGCGCCTCCCCGGTGGGCGGGACGAACCGGTCCTGCCGGGGCCCGGCCCATCCGGTGAGCACTCCGTCCTCGTAGGACCAGTTGCCCTCGGGACCGTATGTGCGCAGGGCGAAGGGGAGTTCGGGAAGTTCGACGTCCATCCGGCGATTGTGTCAGGTGGGGTCGCTCACCGTTCGAGGCGGCCGTCGTAGCGGCGCGGGAGACCGAGCGGGTTGTCGTCCCGCAGCTCGGGCGGCAGCAGCGCCTCGGGCGCGCCCTGGTAGACAACCGGCCGCATCCAGCGCTCGATCGCCGTACCGCCGACGGACGTGGACGTCGAGGTGGTCGCCGGGTACGGGCCGCCGTGGTGCTGGGCCGGGGCGACGGCGACGCCCGTCGGCCAGCCGTTGACCAGCACGCGCCCGGCGAGCGGCGTCAGCTCGGCCAGCAGCTCCGCGCCGCGGCCCTCCCCGGCCGCCTCCTCGCTCGAGAGGTGGACCGTCGCCGTGAGGTTGCCGGGCAGCCGGGACAGCACGGACTGGACCTCGGCCTCGTCCTCGTAGCGGGCCACGACCGTCACCGGCCCGAAGCACTCCTCCAGGAGCAGGTCGTAGGCCCCCTCCTCGGCCAGCTTGTCCGCCGGCACCGTCAGGAAGCCCGCGCTCACCGTGTGCTCGCCGCCCGCGCCCGGGGTCACCGGCGACTCGACCTCGGGCAGTTCCGCACGCTCGGACACACCGGCGATGAAGTTGTCCCGCATCCGGTGGTCGAGCAGCACGCCCGGGTCGGTGTCGCTGACCGCGTCCGTGAGCGACTTCAGCAGCCGGTCCCCGGCCGCGCCGTTCGGTGCCAGCACCAGGCCGGGCTTCACACAGAACTGGCCGACCCCGAGCGTCATGGAGCCGGCGAGTCCGGTGCCGATCGTCTCGGCCCGCTCGGCCGCCGCCGCCTCGGTCACGACGACGGGGTTCAGCGAGCCCAGCTCACCGTGGAAGGGGATCGGGTTGGGACGGGCCGCGGCCGCGTCGAAGAGGGCACGGCCGCCTCGTACGGAACCGGTGAAGCCGGCCGCGGCGACCAGCGGGTGCTTGACCAGCTCGACGCCCGCCTCGAAGCCGTGGACCAGGCCGACGACGCCCTCGGGGATGCCGTGCGCCGCGGCGGCCCGGCGCAGCACCTTGGCGACCAGCTCGGACAGGCCCGGGTGGTCGGGGTGCGCCTTGACGACGACCGGGCAGCCGGCGGCCAGCGCGCTCGCGGTGTCACCGCCGGCGACGGAGAAGGCGAAGGGGAAGTTGGAGGCCGAGTAGACGGCGACGACGCCCAGGGGGACCTTGTAGCGGCGCAGGTCCGGGATGGGCGGGGTCGCGGTGTCGTCGGGGTGGTTGATGATCACGTCGAGGAAGGCGCCCTCGTCGACGATGTCCGCGAAGGCCCGCAGCTGGAAGCAGGTGCGGGCGAGTTCGCCGGTGAGCCGGACCGGGCCGAGCGCGGTCTCCGCGTCGGCGGTCTCCACGAGGCCGTCCCTGGCCGCCTCGAGCTGCTCCGCGGCGGTGCGCAGGAACGCCGAGCGGACGGCGCGGTCGGCGAGGGAGGCGCGTGCCGCGTGGGCGGCGCGGACGGTGGCGTCGACCTCCTGTGCTGTGGCCTCCACCGCAACCTGTTCACGCTGCTTCCCGGTTCGGGGGTCGACACTCCAGACTGGTGCTGCTGCCACCGCGGGTCCCTCCAGGTATATCCGGGTCATTCACCAGGGTCGTTCGATATACTGAACGCTGTCTCTGATGATGAATATGCTGTTGGAGACTATATCTTCGGTTTCTCGTCCAACGAAGGGGTCAAGGGCGATGTCGGCAGCCGAGACAAACGGCGGGGCGCAGGTCAAGTCCGCGGTGCGGACCGTGGAACTGCTCGAATACTTCGCCGGTCGTCCCGGCATGCACTCACTCGCGTCGGTCCAGGAGGCCGTCGGGTATCCCAAGTCCAGCCTCTACATGCTTCTGCGCACGCTGGTGGAGCTGGGCTGGGTGGAGACGGACGCGACGGGCACGCGGTACGGCATCGGGGTGCGGGCGCTGCTGGTCGGCACGTCGTACATCGACGGCGACGAAGTGGTCGCGGCGGCCCGGCCCACGCTGGACCGGCTCTCGGACGACACCACGGAGACCATCCACCTGGCGCGGCTGGACGGCACCAACGTCGTCTACCTGGCCACCCGCCAGTCGCAGCACTACCTGCGCCCCTTCACGCGCGTGGGCCGCCGCCTCCCGGCGCACTCGACCTCCCTGGGCAAGGCGCTGCTGAGCACCTACACCGACGAGCAGGTCCGCAAGATGCTCCCGGAGACGCTGCCGGCGCTCACCGAGAACACCATCACCGACCGGGAGAGGCTCATCGAGGAGCTGCACCAGGTGCGGGAGCAGGGCATCGCCGTCGACCGCGAGGAGAACACGCTGGGGCTGCGCTGCTTCGGCGTGGCGATCCCCTACCGCACCCCGGCCCGTGACGCGATCAGCTGCTCGGTTCCGGTGGCCCGTCTCACCCCCGCCCACGAACAGATGGTCAAGGACGCCCTGTTCGACGCCCGCGACCGACTCACCCTGGCGACCAGGAGGCTCTGACACCTAGGCTCGGGGCCCATGGATGTCGTACTGCGGGACGTGCACGACAGTGATCTGCCGGTCTTCTTCCGGCAGATGAACGATCCCGAGGCTCTGTGGACGGCCGCGTTCACGCCGAAGGATCCCGCCGACCGGGAGGCGTTCGACGCCCACTGGAAACGGGTGCGGGCCTCCGCGGACGTGCTGCGGACCATCCTGGTCGACGGTGACGTGGTGGGCAGCGCGGCGGTGTACGGGGAGCCGGGCGAGCGTGAGGTCACCTACTGGGTGGACCGGGCGTACTGGGGGCGCGGGGTGGCCACGGCGGCGCTGAGGGGGCTGCTGGCCGAGGTGCCGGAGCGGCCGCTGTACGCCCGCGCGGCGGCGGACAACACCGGATCGCGGCGCGTGCTGGAGAAGTGCGGCTTCCGCCTCACGTCGACGGCGACGGGCTTCGCCAACGCGCGGGGCGAGGAGATCGACGAGGTCGTGATGACGCTGCGCGGCTGACCGCGCTTCCTGAGCGTCCGATGAGAATCCGGGACGGAGGGAACGTCCGCTCCGTCCCGCTCGTCTTCCTGACCGGGATGAACAAGACGATCAGGCGGACCTCCGTCTTCGTGCTGCTCCTGGTGTGCGCTCTGCTGATCAGGGCGACCTGGGTGCAGTTCTACGACGGCAAGGCCCTCGCGGACGACAAGGACAACCGGCGCAACGCGATCGAGACGTACGCGGAGCCTCTCGGGAACATCATCGTGGCCGGCGACTCGATCACCGGCTCCGCACGCACGACGGGCGGCGACCTCGCGTACAAGCGCACGTACAGATACGGCCCGCTGTACGCGGCGGTGACCGGCTATGCCTCGCAGGCCTACGCGCCGACCCAGCTGGAGGGCATCTACCAGGACCTCCTCAACGGCACGGACAGCCGGCTCAAGACCGTGATGGACACGGTCACCGACCAGCGGGCCGCACCCGGCAACGTGGTCACGACGATCGACCCGGACGTGCAGAAGGCGGCGTACGACGCGCTCGGCGACAAGAAGGGCGGGGCCGTCGCGATCGACCCGTCCACCGGCAGGATCCTCGCGGTCGTCTCGACGCCGTCGTACGACCCGACGTCACTCACGGACGCCAACACCGCGGGGACCGCCTGGAAGAAGCTGAACGCGGACCCGGACAAGCCGCTCACCAACCGCGCGCTGCGCCAGCCCCTGCCGCCGGGCTCGACGTTCAAGCTGGTCGTCGCGGCGGCCGCGCTGGAGGACGGCCTGTACTCGTCGGTGGACGTGCGCACGGACAGCCCGGATCCGTACACGCTGCCGGGCACCACACGCGACCTGTCCAACGAGAACCCGTCCGCGCCCTGTACGAACGCCTCGATCCGCACCGCGCTGGAGTACTCCTGCAACAACGTCTTCGCGAAGATGGCCTTCGACCTGGGCCAGGACAAGGTGCGGGCGATGGCGGAGAAGTTCGGCTTCAACGACACGAAGCAGGACGTACCGGTGCGGGCATACACCAGCGTCTACCCGTCCGACATGGACAAGTCGTCCACGGCCCTGACGGGCATCGGTCAGTACGACGTCACCGCGACCCCGCTCCAGATGGCCATGGTGTCCGCCGCCATAGCCGACGGCGGCAAGCTGGTCTCGCCGCACATGGTCTCGCAGATCACCGACAGCGGCGGCGACGTGCTGAAGAACTACGACGACGACGCCGGAACGAAGCGGATCATCAGCTCCTCCACCGCCGCCCAACTCCAGTCCGCCATGCAGACGGTGGTGGACAAGGGCACGGGTACGAACGCGCAGATACCGGGCGTGACGGTGGGCGGCAAGACCGGCACCGCCCAGCACGGCGAGAACAACAGCCAGACCCCGTACGCCTGGTTCACCTCCTACGCCAAGGCGGGCGGAAAACAGGTCGCCGTGGCGGTGGTCGTCGAACAGTCCGACGCGGCCCGCTCGGAGGTGAGCGGCAACGGCCTGGCAGCCCCCGTGGCGAAGGCGATGATGAAAGCAGCTCTCCGCTAGAAGACGCCGTGAACTGGGGCGCCCCGCAAGGGGCGCTCTTCACTTCACTCCGAGAACCTGCTCCACAGGGTCGATCGCGAAGTACAAGACGAACAGCGCCGTAACCCCCCACAACAGCCAGTGCACCTCCCGCGCCTTCCCGAGCACCGCCTTGATCAGCACATACGCGATGAACCCCGCCCCGATGCCATCCGTGATCGAGTAGGTGAACGGCATCGCGGCGATGGTCAGGAACGCCGGGATGGCGATCTCGTACCGGTCCCAGTCGATGTGCTTGACGTGGGTCATCATCAGGAAGCCCACGGCGATCAGCGCGGGCGCGGCCGCCTGGAGCGGCACGATCGTCAGCAGCGGCGTGAGGAAGAGCGCGAGCCCGAACAGCCCGCCCGTGATCAGGTTCGCGAACCCGGTCCGCGCCCCCTCGCCCACACCCGCCGCGGACTCGATGTACGCGGTGTTGGAGGAGGCCGACCCCAGGCCGCCGGCGACCGCCGCCGCGCCGTCGATGAACAGCACGCGGCCGATCCCCGGCACCTGCCCCTGCTCGTCCAGCAGCCCGGCCTCCGCGCTGATGCCCACGATCGTGCCCATGGCGTCGAAGAAGTCGGACAGGATCAGCGTGAACACCAGCAGGACGGCCGTGAGGATGCCCGCCTTCGCGAACCCGCCGAACAGGCTGAAGTGACCGATGAGTCCGAAGTCGGGCGTGGAGACGATCTTGTCGGGCACGTGCGGGGTGGTCAGACCCCAGCTCTTGATGTCGGCCACCGCGTCGATGATGATCGCGACGATCGTCATGGTCACGATGCTGATCAGGATCGCGCCCTTCACCTTGCGCGCGAGCAGCGCGATGGTGAGGAGCACGCCGAGGCAGAACACCAGCACCGGCCACCCCGTCAGCCGGCCGACCGCGCCCAGCTGCACCGGCACGGTGGTCCGGGCAGCGTCGGGGATACGGCTGACGAATCCCGCGTCGACGAACCCGATGAACGCGATGAAGAGCCCGATGCCGACCCCGATGGCCTGTTTCAGCTGCTGCGGGATGGCGTCCATGATCGCCCTGCGGAGCCCGGTGACGACCAGCACGCAGATCAGGATGCCCTCGAGGACGACGAGGCCCATCGCGTCGGACCAGCTCATCAGCGGGGCCAGCTGGAAGGCGACAACGGCGTTGAGGCCGAGGCCCGCGGCGATGGCGAGCGGAAGGTTGCCGCCGACGCCCATGATGATCGTCATCACACAGGCCACCAGCGCGGTGGCGGTGACGAGTTGGCCGGTGTCGAGCTGGTGGCCGAACTTGTCCTTCGCGCTGCCCAGGATGATGGGGTTCAGGACAAGGATGTAGGCCATCGTGAAGAACGTGGCGAAGCCGCCGCGTATCTCCCGGCCGAAGGTGGATCCCCGCTCGGAGATCCGGAAGAACCGGTCGACACCGTTCGCCCCTGGCGGCGCGGCACTTGGCCGGTCGGCCGCCTTCTTCGTGTCGGACATGGCGGGTGCTCCTCGTGGGCTGATTGATCGTGTGCGGATGCTGGCTGGAGTGTTCCCGCGTTGAACCTCTTTCAGGTCCCTTTCGGGTTACGGAATCGATCGCCCCGTCACACCGTGTTCGAAGCCCCGTACGAAACCGGACAACGACCACTGCTACGCTTCCGGATCTCGCCCGGGCGCGCCCCGGAAGATCACATGTCATTCACGTGACACACACAGGAAGGGTGCCCATGGGCACTGTCGTCGACGACGCGGCCTCCATGGAGTTCCATGCCTTCTTCGAGCGGCACTACGCCGAACTGTCCCGGCTCGCCCATCTGTTGACCGGCGAGGCGGACGCGGCCGACGATCTGACCGCGGACGCGCTGCTCGCCCTGTGGCACCGCTGGGACCGCGTGCGCGCGGCCGATCACCCGGTCGCCTACGCCCGTGGAGTCGTCGCCAACCTGGCCCGCACCCGGATCCGCGGTGCCGTGCGCGAGCGCCGGCGGATCTCGCTGTTCTGGTCGCAGCGTGAGGAGAAGACCGAGAATCCGGACATAGCCGGCGTGGTCGATGTGCGGGAGGCCCTGCGCAGGCTGCCGTTCCGCAAGCGGGCGTGTGTGGTGCTGCGGCACGCGTTCGATCTGTCGGAGAAGGACACCGCGCTCGCCCTGGGTGTTTCCGTGGGTACGGTTAAGTCCCAGACGTCCAAGGGAATGGCCGAGCTGCAGAAGATCCTCGGTTCCCGGGGCGCTCCACAGAAGGTGCACGCGGCGATGACGCGCGGTGGCGAGACCGGAGGAACGGACCGATGAGGCAGCAGGACGTGCACGACGAGCTGCGCGCCCGGCTGCACGAGGCGGCCGACGCGCACGAGCCGGACCGGGCCCGCATCCTGGCCCGCGTCGAGCGGGGCATGACCCGCCAGGACCGCCGCGACCACCGGGCGACCCGTCCCCCGGTGTGGGGCTGGGCCCGGGTCGTGGGTGCGACGGCCGCGGTCGCCGGCATGCTCGCCGTCGGCGGGTACGCGGTGGCGTCGGCAGTCAAGGACGACCGGCCCACCCGGCAGCAGACGGTCGAGACCTCGCCGACGCCCACACCGTCACCGGACGCCTCCAGTCGGGCCCCGCTGCCGCCGGTGGACCCGGGCCCGAGCCGGGCCTCGGGGACGACGCACCGGCCGAGCGGCACCCCGTCCACCGCGCGGCCCTCGGCCTCGGTCTCCGTCCTGCCGTCCGCCGGCGGGGAGAGCGACGGCCCGCTGTGGTCGGACGGTTCGGTCAACCCGCACAGCAACGACTTCTGGGCGCAGAGCGACGTCACGCTCAAGACCCAGGAGCAGCTCACCGCCCTGACCATCCGGTTGAAGGTCGCTGAGAGCGGCGGGGTGAGCTCGACCGGGGCCTGGCGCTCGCTGCCGGAACAGGACTTCACCTTCACGGTCGGCGAGCAGGACGGGTTCCTGGTCTACACCTGGGTGCTCAAGGCAGGCCGTACGGTCCCCAAGGGCGAGTGGGTGTTCGCCGGGCAGTACAACCACCAGCGCGGCGGCCGGGACGCCAGGGGCGACTCGTACACGATCAACGCGACGGCGGACGGCGATCGGCGGGCCGTGGGCGGCGACTTCGCGGCGCACACCTCCGGCGAGGGCGACTCGTAAGAAAACCTGCGACGGGCGGCAACCCTTTTGCTCCGCTGCGGCAACCAGGAAGCGCAAGGGTCCCTCGACGACTGGGTTTCGGCCATTCCCACAGCGCCCTCACAGCCCTCGACGCGCTCTCTCACCACGGGTTCGTACCGGGGAAACAACCACACCTTCACTTTCAGCGTCCCTTCCAGTGCGTGGAAGACGGACGTACGTCAGTACAACGTACTGAAGCTTGACGTGGTGAGCGGTTCGGGCGGCACAGGGTTTCTGAGCGCCGGGACCTCGTTCGACTGCATGGACCTGCTGGCCTGAGCCCCCCTCGGCCAGCAGCCGCCGACTGAGCCCCCATCGTCGGCGAAGGGACGCCCCGCCGGTGACGACCGGCGGGGCGTCCGTGTCTCCACCGGCGCGTCCGTTCATGCCCGCGCCGATGGCGGGGCCCCCGTGGTGAGGAAGGTGGTCGCCGGGACCCAGTTGTTCGCGGCGGAGACGGTGTGGGAACTCAGCTTGCGGAGCCGGCGGGCAGCCGGGAGCCGTCGATCCGCACCTTCTCGCTGCCGTGAGCACGCAAGGTGATCCGGTCCGAACTCGTACCGCTCGCCGCGTTCCTCACGGCCGCCTCCAGTTGCGCGGTCTTCGCCACGGTGACCGTCGTCGTCGCGGCCTGGGCACCGCCGTTACGCGCTCCGGTCGCCTCCGTGGCCGAAAGAGGTTGCCGTGGAACAGGAAATCCCTTGAAACTCTCATGGAGCCACATCGCACCGAACAGAAACAGTCACATTCCGACAGGATTGCCTGTGAACCACCCCAAGTACGCCGGCTACCTCTTCGTCTACTTCACCGGCGAGGACACCGCCGACGGCGAACAGATCCGCTACGCCCTCAGCCGTGGCGACGACCCGCTGCACTGGCGGGAGCTGAACCAGGGCAGGCCCGTCCTCGCCTCCGACGTCGGTGAGAAGGGTCTGCGCGATCCGTTCGTGATCCGCTCTCCCGAGGGCGACAGGTTCTACCTGATCGCGACGGACCTGCGCATGTACGGCGACAGCAGCGGAAGCTGGGACGAGGTCCAGCGGCACGGCAGCACGTCGGTCATGGTCTGGGAGTCCACCGACCTGGTCCACTGGACCGACCGGCGCCTGGTGCGGGTCGCCCCGGACAACGCGGGCAACGTCTGGGCACCGGAGGCCTGCTGGGACGACTCCCTCGGCGAGTACGTCGTCTTCTGGGCGTCGAAGCTGTACGCCGACGACGATCCGGCCCACACGGCCGACACCCACAACCGGATGATGTACGCGACCACGAAGGACTTCCGCACCTTCGGCGCGCCCCGGATCTGGTCCGACCCCGGCCACTCGGTGATCGACTCGACGGTGATCCGGCACGGGGACACCTACTACCGCTTCACCAAGGACGAGCGCGACCCGTCCTCCGGCTCCCCCGGCTCGAAGTTCATCACCGCGGAGAAGTCGACGAGCCTGACGGCGACCACGTACGACTTCGTCGGTGACCGCATCGGCGGTGGGTCGATCGAGCATGGTGAGGGGCCGACGGTCTTCCGGTCCAACACCGAGGAGAAGTGGTACCTGTTCGTCGACGAGTACGGCGGGCGCGGTTACGTCCCCTTCGAGACCACCGACCTCGACTCCGGCACCTGGACGATGTCCGTCAACCACCAGCTGCCCACAAGTCCCCGCCACGGCACGGTACTTCCGGTGACGCGCGAGGAGTACGACCGGCTGCTGGCCGCGTACCCCGCCACTCCCGCGTCGGTGGTGGACGTGACGGCGGCGGGTCAGCGGGCGTACGCCGTCCTCACGGAGGCGTCCTCGAAGGTCGTGCTACCGATGGAGCCGGACGCCGAGCTCTCCCGTCTCGCACCGGAGTTGGCGGTGGCCGAGGGTGCGACCCTGATCCCCGCGTCCGGTACGGCCCGCGACTTCCGCACCCCGCGGACGTACACCGTGACCGCCGCCGACAACAGCACCCGCACCTGGACCGTCGAAGCCGTCCGCACCGGCGGTCCGCTTCTGCCCGGCCTGACCGCCGATCCGGACGCGCACCATCTGGACGGCCGGTACTGGATCTTCCCGACGACGGACGGCAACCCGGGCTGGGGCAGCACCAGTTTCCGGGCGTACTCCTCGCCGGACCTGGTCCACTGGGAGGACCACGGGGTCGTTCTCGATCTGGGGACGGACGTCTCCTGGGCGGACTCGTACGCGTGGGCGCCCACGATCGCCGCGCGCGACGGCAGGTACTACTTCTACTTCTGCGCCGAGCAGCAGATCGGCGTTGCGGTGGCCGACTCGCCGGCCGGCCCTTTCACGGACGCACTGGGTGAACCGCTGGTCGCCAAGGGGCGGTTCAGCGGCCAGATGATCGACCCGGCCGTCTTCACCGACGACGACGGGACGTCGTACCTCTACTGGGGCAACGGGCACGCGTACGTCGTGCCGCTGAACGACGACATGACCTCCTACGACCCGTCGAAGGTCGAGGAGATCACCCCGCGCGACTTCCGCGAGGGTTCCTTCGTCGTCAAGCGCGAGGGCACGTACTACTTCATGTGGTCCGAGGACGACACCCGCAGCGAGGACTACCACGTGGCCTACGCGACGGGACCGTCCCCGCTCGGCCCGTGGACCGAGCGGGGGACGATCCTGTCCAAGCGCCCCGAGTACGGCATCCTGGGCACCGGCCACCACTCCGTGGTGAAGGTGCCCGGCGCCGACGAGTGGTACGTCGTCTACCATCGGTTCGCCCTGAACGGCCCCGGAAGACCCGGCGGGGACGGCATGCACCGGGAGACGACCGTCGACCGGCTGTGGTTCGCCGCGGACGGTACCCTTCAGCCGGTCGTGCCGACCCTGGAGGGCCTCAGCTGACGAAGTACGTCGGGTTCGGCAGCTTGTACGTGCGGTCGGCGTAGCCGCCGTCCAGGTCGGAGTACTGGTCGCCGAAGTTGGCGACGATCTCGTACCCGAGGTCGTCCTCGATGTGCTTGCGCGTGCCGGACTTGTACTGCACGGTCGTGCAGGTCCAGGTGGCGGGGGTGGCGCAGGAGCTCAGGTAGGACGGCGGGTTGGCCTTGTCCTTGAGGAACATGTGCGCGGCGTCGAGGTTCACGTCGGCGCCGATCTTCTTCAGGTTCTCGACGGCGGCCGCACGCTGCGCCTCGCTCAGACCGGAGTTGTAGAAGACCTCGACCCCCTTCTTCGCCGCGTACTGGACCAGCTCGGCGCTGCCGAACACGCCCGGGCGGTCCGCCTTGTTCACGTAGTCGGCCCAGGTGGTGCCGTTGTACGTGTAGTTGTAGCGCTTCTCGTAGTCGAGGCTGAGCAGCAGCGTGTCGTCGATGTCGAAGACGACGGCGGGCTTCTCGCCCCGGTGGTGCGCCTTGCGGGCCGCCTGGTCGATGTACTTGCGGGCGGCGGCGTCGATGTGCGCCAGGTCCGTGGCGTACGGGCTGGTCGGGGACGCCTGGTACACGCCCCCCGCGTCCGCCGTGGTGCCGTAGTAGGTGTCGATGTCCTTCACCAGGAGCCCGATGTTGTAGGGCTCGTGCGTGGAGTTCGCGGTGGACTGACCGGCCGTGGCCGCGCCGGCGCCGTACAGGGCGGCACCGGCGAGGGCACAGGTGGCGGCGACGGCCACGAAACGCAGTGACTTATGCATGACAGGTTTCTACGCGCGTCACCGACCTTCCGTCAACGTTCAGTTCATCGTGGCACCGCGTACTGCCGGTGGTCAGGAACGTGGTGGCCGGCAGGGAGCCGTCCGACGTGCGGGCGTTGTAACAGCTCGACGCCTCCGTCGAGCTGAAGGCCGGCGTCGAGATCCTTGATCGCGTTGGTCAGGTCGGTCGAGTTGCGACCGCCTGGGTGCCGGTGATGGAGTCAGCCCGCGTACGGGTCGGCGACCTTGCCGGGACGGGCCAGGAACTCGAAGTCGCAGCCCGTGTTCGCCTGGGTGATCTGGTCGTTGTAGAGCGCGCCGTAGCCGCGCTCGTACCGGGTGGGCGGCGGCGTCCACTCCGCCCTCCGGCGCTCCAGCTCCTCGTCGTCCACGTTGAGCTGGAGGGTGCGTGCCTCGACGTCGAGGGTGATCGAGTCGCCGGTGCGGACCAGGGCCAGCGGCCCGCCGACGTACGACTCGGGCGCGATGTGCAGGGCGCACGCGCCGTAACTCGTGCCGCTCATCCGGGCGTCGGAGATCCGGACCATGTCCCGCACGCCCTGCTTCAGCAGGTGGTCCGGGATCGGCAGCATGCCGTACTCGGGCATACCGGGGCCACCCTTGGGTCCGGCGCCCCGCAGCACCAGCACGCTGTCGGCGGTGATGTGCAGCCCGGGGTCGTTGATGGTGCGTTGCATGGCCTTGTAGTCGTCGAAGACGACCGCGGGGCCGGTGTGCTTGAGCAGGTGCGGCTCGGCGGCGATGTGCTTGATGACGGCGCCGTCGGGGCAGAGGTTGCCACGCAGGACGGCGACCCCGCCCTCGGCGGCGACCGGGTTGTCGCGGGTGCGGATGACGTCGTCGTCGTGGACGGCGGCGCCCTCGATCTGCTCCCCCAGGGTGCCGTTGACCGTCGGCCGGTCCAGGTGCAGCAGATCGGTGATCCGGGAGAGGAAGGCGGGCAGACCGCCGGCGAAGTAGAAGTCCTCCATGAGGTACGTCCGTCCGCCGGGCCGGACGTTCGCCAGCACCGGCACGGTCCGGGCGATGCGGTCGAAGTCGTCCAGGGTGAGCGGCACTTGGCAGCGTCCGGCCATCGCGATCAGGTGGATGACGGCGTTGGTGGAGCCGCCGAGTCCGAGCACCGTGGTGACGGCGTCCTCGAAGGCGTCAGGGGTGAGGATCTCCGACGGCTTCAGCCCCGTCCAGGCGAGCTCCACGGCCCGGCGTCCGGAGGCGGCGGCCATCCGCTCGTGCCCGGAGTCGACGGCCGGGATGGAGGATGCGCCCGGCAGCGTCATGCCGAGGGCCTCCGCCGCCGCGGTCATCGTCGACGCGGTCCCCATGGTCATGCAGTGACCGGGCGAACGCGCCAACCCGCCCTGCAGCTCCCGCAGTTCGCAGTCGGTCAGATTGCCGGCACGGTGCTCGTCCCAGTACTTCCACATGTCGGTGCCGGAGCCGAGGGTCTCGCCACGCCAGTGCCCGGGCAGCATCGGACCCGCGGGCACGAAGAGGGACGGCACGTCGGCGGAGGCGGCGCCCATGAGCAGCGCGGGTGTCGACTTGTCGCAGCCGCCGAGCAGAACCGCCGCGTCGACCGGGTAGGAACGCAGCAGCTCCTCCGTCTCCATCGCGAGCAGGTTGCGGTAGAGCATCGGCGTCGGCTTCTGGTACGTCTCGGAGAGCGTGGCGACCGGGAATTCCAGCGGGAACCCGCCGGCCTGCCACACGCCCCGCTTGACCGCCTCGGCCCGCTCGCGCAGATGGACATGGCAGGGGTTGATGTCCGACCAGGTGTTGAGGACGGCGATCACCGGGCGGCCCCGGTACTCCTCCGCCTCGTAACCGAGCTGGCGCATCCGGGCGTTGTGCGACCAGGTGCGCAACTGGCCCTCGGTGCCGTACCACTGGTGGCTGCGCAGGTCCTCCGGGCTCAGGCGCGCTCTGCCGGTCATATCGACCACCCCGCGGCGATCGCGGCGACCTCGGCGCGCTCGTCCTCCGGGAGCGTGCGGCTCGGCGGGCGGACGTCCCGGCGGCACAGACCGAGGGAGGCCAGGGCCTCCTTGACGACGGTGACGTTGTTGGCGGAACCGTGGGCCGCGCGCAGTTCCTCGAAGCGGCGGATCTGCTCCCAGACCTTCATGGCGGCCGGGTAGTCACCGGATCGAAGCGCTTCAATCATGTTCAGCGAAACGGACGGGGCGACGTTCACCAGGCCGGAGGTGAAGCCGGTGGCGCCCGCCGAGAAGTACGAGGGCGCGTACGGCTCCGCGAGCCCCGCCACCCACACGAACCGGTCGAGCCCCGCGTCCCGCGCGAAGGCGGCGAACCTGGCGGCGTCCGGCACCGCGTACTTGACGCCGATGACGTTCGGGCAGTCATCGGCGAGCTCGGCGAGGCGGAAGCCGGACAGCTGGGCGTTGCGGATGTAGGGGACGACGCCCAGTTCGGGGACGGCCGCGGCGATGGCGCGGTGGTAGTCGACCCAGCCGGCCTGGGAGACGTACGGGTGGACGGGCTGGTGGACCATGACCATCCGGGCGCCCAGCTCCCGGGCGTGGCGGGCGGAGGCGACGGCGGTGGGGACGTCGTGGCCGACGCCGACGAGGATCGCGGCCCGGTCGCCGGCCTCCTCGACGGTCAACTCGGTGACCAGGCGGCGCTCTTCGGCGGTGAGCGCGTAGAACTCGCCGGTGTTGCCGTTCGGGGTGAGGATCCGCACCCCGCCCTCCAGCAGCCGACGCAGCAGGGCCCGGTGGGCCTCCTGATCGACGGAGCCGTCCGCGGCGAACGGGGTCACCGGGATCGCCACCACGTCGGCCAGGGCCGCCCGCGCGGTCTCGAACGTCACGCTGCTCATGCCTGCCCTTCCTCTTCCGTCGCCTGGGGGAACGCTCGCCGCACGAAGGACGCGATGTGCTCGTGGAGGGCCCGCGCGGCGCCGTCCGCGTCACCGTCGAGGGCGAGCCGAAGGATCTCCCGGTGCTCGCCGGCCTCCCGCTCCCAGGAGGGCGAGGCGGCCCAGGCCACGGCCGAGACGAGGGCGGCCTGGTCGCGGACCTCGTCGAGCATGCGGCCGAGCAGCGGGTTGCCGCAGGGCAGATACAGGGCGCGGTGGAACTCCCGGTTGGCCAGGGACCGTTCGGCGGTGTCGGTCGCGTCGTCGGCGCGGGTCAGCGCGTCCCTGGCGGCGTCGAGGGGGGCGCCCCGGCGCACGGCCCGATTGAGCGCCTCGGGTTCGAGAAGCAGTCGTACGTCGTAGACCTCGCGCGCCATGTCCGCGTCCACCATGCGCACCGTGACGCCCTTGTACTGGCTCATCACGACCAGTCCGGTCCCGGCCAGGGTCTTGAGCGCCTCCCGCACCGGGGTCTTGGACACCCCGAACTGTGCGGCGAGTTCGGTCTCCACCAGGGCCTGACCCGGCGTCAACCGCCCGGTGAGGATGCGGCGTTTGATCTCCTCCAGCACGAACTGCGTGCGGGAGGGGATCGGCGTGGGCACAGAGGTCATGCGCGCCTCTCGGAAGTCACGTATCAGATCTCGGGTATCTGATCTCGCGTATCACGTCTCATATATGACGTACGAAGTACGACGCGTTGAACGTAGGAGGAGGCACCGGGTTCGTCAATGCTACGGACAGAACTGCCTCTGACTGAGCGGGACTACGGCGTCCAGCCCGGGTCCCGTCCGCTGAGCCCCACCGCCCGGTCGAACAGCGAGCAGTCGGGACAGGGCGTCCGCGCCGCCGGCTCACGGTTTCCGGGTTCTGAGGGGTGGACCGCCCGTCCCGCGGAAACTCGTCGCACGCCGGGCGCCGTCCTCGCCGTACGGATTCCCTCGGCGGTCGTCCGGCCCCGGTGCACGACGTTCCACGCGGTGTGCGGCAGCCGGCCGATGCCGACGATCGTCCAGGAGGCGAGGCCGCGGTAGGCGACGTAGGTGCAGCCGCCGCCCCGGGACCGCCGACAGGTTCCGACGAGTTTCCGCCGCCGCGCGATAAGGCACTTGCCTCATGCCTCTTCCGGGGCCTTAGGCCCACGATGGCCAGGCATGACGGCATCGACATGGGCGGTGACACGGGGCCTCGGGGACCGTGACGCGCGGCTGTATCTGACCGGGGTCGTGGTCTCCGGGTTCGGGACCTCGGCGCTGTGGCTGGCGGCCGGGGTGTGGGTCAGGGACCTCACCGGATCGGACGGGCTGGCCGCGCTGTGCCTGCTCGCCATGTGGGCGCCGACCCTGGCCGGCCCGGCGCTCGGCACACTCGCCGACCGCGTCCGCCGCAAACTCCTGCTGATCGGCGTGAACCTGCTGATGGCGGCCCTGTTGCCGGTCCTGCTCACCGTCGACTCCGCGAGCGGACCCTGGCCGGTGTACGCGGTCCTGTTCGGGTACGGCGCCGTCGGCGTCGTCCATGACGCGGCCGAGTCCGCCCTGGTCGCCGCCGCCGTCGACCCGGCCCTGCTCGGCGACTTCAACGGACTGCGCATGACCGCCACCGAGGGCATGAAGCTGGTGGCGCCGCTCGCGGGCGCCGGCCTGTACGCGGCGTACGGCGGCGCGAGCGTGGCCCTGTTGGACGCAGGGACGTTCGTGCTGGCCGCGGGGGTTTACGCCCTGCTGCGCGTCCGCGAGGAGAAGTCCGCCCCGCCCACGCACGGCTGGTGGGCGCGGACCGCGGAGGGCACCCGTTTCCTGTGGGGGCACCCGCGGCTGCGCCCCCTGGTCGTCGCCGGCGGCACCACGATGCTCTTCGCGGGACTCAACGGGGCGCTGATCTACGCCGTGATCGCCGGCCTGGGCCACTCCCCCGCCTACTCCGGAGTCCTGTACGCCGTCCAGGGCACCGGCTCGGTGGCGGTCGGGCTGCTGTCGGGCACCGGGCTGCGGCTGCTCGGCGCCCGTCGGTTCGCGGCGTGCGGCATCGGCCTCACGGCGGTCGCGGTGGCGCTGCGGGCCCTGCCCTCGGACCCGCTGACCCTGGTGTGCGGCGTGGGGATCGGCGCGGGGCTGCCGTGTGTGCTGATCGCCGCGACGACCGCCGTGCAGCGCGAGACGCCGGACGCGCTGCTCGGCCGTACGGCCGCCACGGCGGGCACGCTGATGTTCACGCCGAACGTGCTCGGCCTGGCCCTCGGCGCGGCGCTGGTGGAACTCGCCGATTACCGGCTGGTGTCGGCCGCCCTCGGCGCCGCCCTGCTGCTGACGGCGGCCCCGCTGCTCCAGCGCCCGACGCGCCCCGACCGCACCGCCGCCGAGCCCCCGTCCGACGCCAACCCGGTCTGACTCGGGCCCGTTGTCACTCAGGCGGGTCACCCACACCGACGCGCCGCATCCGCCCGCCAGCTCAGCCACCGCGCCGCCACACCACCCCGACGACAGCGCCACTCGCGGCCCGGCGGCCCCACCCCCTCAGCGCCCTCCGCCAAACGCCGACCACACCACCCCCGAGCCCCCGTCCGACGCCAACCCGGTCTGACTCGGGCCCGTTGTCACTCAGGCGGGTCACCCACACCGACGCGCCGCATCCGCCCGCCAGCTCAGCCACCGCGCCGCCACACCACCCCGACGACAGCGCCACTCGCGGCCCGGCGGCCCCACCTCCTCAGCGCCCTCCGCCAAACGCCGACCGCACCGCCGCCGAGCCCCCGTCCGAGAGCAACCCGGTTTGGTACAGCGCCAGTTGAGAGTCGGGCTGGTCACACCGGCGCGCCGAGTCCGTAAGCCGGCGCGACCGCCGCGAGATCCCCCGGCTACAGCGCCCGTTCGCGCCGCCGACGGCACTCCCGACCCCTCAGCGCCGCGCCAGCGCCGACCGCACCGCCTCCAGGTCACCGTCCGACGCCAACCCGGCGTGATACAGCCGCACTTCGGTGGCTCCCGCGTCGCGGGCCTTCGCCATGTCGGCGGCCAGGGTGCCGGGGCTGCCGCCCATCCCCGCGACCACGGGGAAGTTGGCCGCGACCACGGCCCCCTCCCGGCCCTGCTGGGCGAACGGCGCGAGCAGGGCCGTACCGCCCGCGCACGGTACGACCACGCCGTCGGCGACGGACAGGATGTGCTCGGGGTCCACGCCCGCGTTGGCGCCCACGTGATAGGCGACCGGGTCGGCGTGCAGCAGCACCTGGAAGCCGCCGGGGGCCGCCTCGCGCACCGCGCGGACCGCCGTCTCCTGAAGGGTGCGGGCGGTGTCGTCGCGCCACACGCGCGTGGCGGCCGCCGTCGTCTCGCCGAGCAGCTTCTCGACCCCGGCCCAGCCTCCGTCGTCGGGCGCCCCCTGCCACAGCGGCTCCAGCGCGTCCCGTACGGCGGCCGCCAACTCGTGGGCGTCCAGGCCCTGTTCGCCGTACCCCTCCCGGCAGACGGGACAGAAGCACAGTGCCATCAGGTAGTGGCCGGCGTCCCCGAGGCCGATGCCGCCGGTCTTGTCGTGGGCGTGCAGGTGCTGCAGGCCGTACCAGCCCAGCGACTCCAGCTCGGTGCCGCGCGCGCCGGGCCGGACGGCCGCCTCGGCGGCGAGGTCGACGAGGTACGCGCGCGTGGCGGGCTGCGCGATGCAGGGGGCCCAGGGGTAGCGGTCGCCGTAGGCGTTGACGACGGAGGTGTCCGGATGCTCGGCGCCCAGACGGGAGTTGTGCGCGAGGACGACCCAGGTATGCACCTCCAGGCCGGCCTCCGCGAGGGACTTCGCGGCCTCGCCGTAGGCGTCACCGGGCGCCCAGTCGCCGGCCGCGTACGGGCGCAGCCCCGGCCCCTCCCAGCGGCCACCGGCCGGGTACAGCACCGCCGCGTGCTCGGCGGTGACGATGCGGTGGCGCGGGTGGCGGGGGGTGAGCGCGCGCGTGGAGTGATAGGCGGCGGCCAGCGTCACCTGTTCCACGCCGAGCGCGGCGATACGGCCGGCGGCCTCCGGGTCCCCGTTGACGTCCCAGGGGTAGACGAATGTCGACGCCTTCACTTGCCGTCCTCCAGCAGCGCGTACCCGCGGTCGATCAGCTCGGCGAGCCGCTTCACATGGTCCTCGGTGGGTTCGTGCAGCGGGGAGCGGACCTCCCCCACGTCCAGCCCGCGCAGCCGTACGCCCGCCTTGACCAGGGAGACGGCGTAGCCGCGGCCCTGGGCCCGGAGTTCGACGAACGGCCGGTAGAAGCCGTCCAGGAGACGGTTCGCGGTGCTCTCGTCGCCGGTCCTGAGCGCCTCGTGGAAGGCGAGGGCGATCTCCGGGACGAAGCAGAAGACGGCCGAGGAGTAGAGCGGGACGCCGATGGCGCGGTAGGCGAGCTGGGTCTGCTCGGCGGTGGGCAGGCCGTTGAAGTAGAGGAAGTCGCCGGGGACCTCGGTGCGCACGGCGCTGACGATGCGCTGCATGAGGTCGAGGTCGCCGAGGCCGTCCTTGAAGCCGATGATGCCGTCCGTACGGGCGAGCGCGACGACGGTCTCCGGGGTGAACACGGCGTTGTCGCGCTGGTAGACGATCACGGGCAGCGCGGTCGCGGCGGCCACCTCCCGGTAGTGCCGCAGCAGCCCTTCCTGCCCGGCGACCACGAGGTAGGGCGGCATGGCGAGCAGCCCGTCCGCGCCGGCGGTCTCGGCCACGCGCGCGTACCGCGCGGCGAGCGCGGTGCCGTACCCGGCGCCGGCGACGACCGGCACCCGTCCGCCGGTCGCCTCGACGGCCGCCCGGACGCACGCCTCGAACTCCTCGGGGGTGAGCGCGTGGAACTCGCCGGTGCCGCAGCACGCGAAGACCGCGGCGGCCCCGTTCTCCACCCCGCGGCGCACATGGGCGCCGTAGACCTCGAGGTCGACCGAGCCGTCCGGTCCGTAGGCGGTGACGGGGAAGAACAGCGGCCCGCTGGGGTTGCTGAGCCGAGCGGCGAGGGGGGCAGGCGTCACGGGCTCTCCCGGTTACATGTTTATGATCGGCGTCTATATCTCTGAACGACACCACGCTAAAGTGCCCCATCCTGGCCGGTCAAGCGCGTCCACGGCCTCGTACCAGCAGATTTCCGGCCTCCGTGGGACACTTGACGGGCTCTGCCCCGGATCCTTAGCGTGTCCACGAATGTGAATATCGTGCATACACGCGACCCCGCCGACCGAAGGAGAAGCGAGGATGCCAGCCCCCCGCACCGTTCTGCTCACCGGCGCCGCCGGCGGGCTCGGCACCCTGATGCGGAACCTGCTGCCCGCCTTCGACTACGAGCTGCGCCTCCTGGACATCCGTCCGATCGAGGGCGACCCGGACGCGATCACCGCCGACCTCGCCGACAAGAAGGCCCTGCGTGAGGCCGTACGGGGCGTCGACGCGATCCTCCATCTCGCGGGCATCTCGCTGGAAGCCCCCTTCGAGAAGATCCTCAAGGCGAACATCGAGGGCACGTACAACCTGTACGAGGCCGCGCGCGAGGAGGGAGTGGGCCGGATCGTCTTCGCCTCCTCCAACCACGCGGTCGGCTTCACCCCGCGCCCCCAGGGCGACGACCCGCTGATCCCGATCGACACCCCGCGCCGACCCGACACCTTCTACGGCCTGTCCAAGTCCTTCGGCGAGGACCTCGCCCAGCTCTACTGGGACAGGCACGGCCTGGAGACCGTGTCGGTGCGCATCGGCTCCTGCTTCCCGGAGCCGACCAGCGTGCGCATGCTGTCGGTCTGGATGAGCCCGCCGGACGGCGCCCGCCTCTTCCACGCGGCCCTCACGGCCGAGAACGTGGGCCACACGGTCGTCTACGGCTCCTCCGCCAACACCCGCCTGTGGTGGGACCTGTCCACCGCCCGCGCCCTCGGCTACGAACCGCAGGACGACTCCGAGCAGTACGCGGAGAAGCTGATCGCCGAACAGGGCGAACTGGAACCGGGCAACATCGCGCACGACTACCTGGGCGGCGCCTTCGTCAGCGACCCACCGATCTGGCCGTACTGACCGAGTTGCACACCGGGCGGGCACCGAACGGGCCCGCCCGCCGCCATATTCGGGCATGCGGCGGCCTCCGGGAGTGGCGCGCCGGCGCCCACCCCAGGGGTGCGGGGAACCGCGCGACCAGCCACGACGGCTCCGCAGCCGCACACCAAAGCCACCCCCCGAGCTCCTGGGCGCACCTCGCCCGAACGGGCACACACGGACAGGATCCCTCCAGCAACAGACCTGGTCACCGCCACCCACCCGCTGTAGAACTTCCCCCAACGGCCCGAACGGGCAACAGCGCAGCAAAAGGCGGGTGACAAATGACCGGCACCGCGGAGGACCGCCAGCGGCACATCGTGCAAGCGGCGCGAGCCACTGGCTCGGTCGACGTCAACACCCTCGCCACCGAACTCGGCGTGGCCAGGGAAACCGTGCGCCGAGACCTCCGCGCCCTGGAGGACCACGGCCTGGTCCGCCGTACCCACGGCGGCGCCTACCCCGTGGAGAGCGCCGGCTTCGAGACGACCCTCGCCTTCCGCGCCACCAGCCACGTCCCCGAGAAACGCCGCATCGCCACCGCCGCGGCCGAGTTGCTCGGGGACGCCGAGACAGTGTTCGTCGACGAGGGCTTCACCCCGCAGCTCATCGCCGAGGCCCTGCCCGGGGACCGACCGCTGACCGTGGTCACCGCGTCCCTGCCCGTCGCGGGCACCCTGGCCGAGGCGGACAACATCTCCGTGCTGCTGCTCGGCGGCCGCGTCCGCCCCGGCACCCTGGCCACCGTCGACCACTGGACGACGAAGATGCTGGCCGGTTTCGTCCTCGACCTCGCCTACATCGGCGCCAACGGCATCTCCCGCGAGCACGGCCTGACCACGCCCGACCCCGCCGTCAGCGAGGTCAAGGCACAGGCGATCCGGGCCGCGCGGCGCACCGTGTTCGCAGGTGTGCACACCAAGTTCGGCGCGGTCAGCTTCTGCCGGTTCGCGGAGATCGGCGCGCTGGAGGCCATCGTCACCAGCACGCTGCTGCCGTCGGCGGAGGCCCATCGGTACTCACTGCTGGGACCACAGGTCGTGCGGGTCTGATTCAGGGAACGGCTTTCGAGCTGCCAAGCACCACAGGGGTTCTCCGCACGGACTGGTGCCCCTTATATCCAACTATGTCCAGGAGCGATCCATGCGCACCCAGAGCCGACGACGGCCGTCGCGAGCCACGCTCGCGCTGGCCGCCGCAGGGACGCTGCTCACCCCGCTGCTCTCCGGCTGTTGGGTCGGGGCGGGCGGGTCCGGTTCCGGCGGCGACTCCGTCAACGTCCTGATGGTCAACAACCCGCAGATGGTGGAACTGCAGAAGCTGACCAAGGCCCACTTCACCAAGGAGACCGGCATCAAGGTGAACTTCACCGTGCTGCCGGAGAACGACGTCCGCGACAAGATCAGCCAGGACTTCGCCAACCAGGCCGGCCAGTACGACGTGGCGACGCTGTCCAACTACGAGATACCGATCTACGCCAAGAACGGCTGGCTGCACGAGATGAACTCGTACGTGGCCAAGGACCCGGCGTACGACGAACAGGACGTGCTCAAGCCGATGCGGCAGTCCCTGACCGCCGACGACGGCAGGCTCTACGGGCAGCCCTTCTACGGCGAGTCGTCCTTCCTGATGTACCGCAAGGACGTGTTCGCGGCGAAGCACCTCACGATGCCCGCGCACCCGACCTGGGACCAGGTGGCCGACCTCGCCGCGAAGGTGGACGGCGCCGAGTCCGGCATGCGGGGCATCTGCCTGCGCGGACTGCCCGGCTGGGGCGAGCTGATGGCGCCCCTGACCACGGTCGTGAACACCTTCGGCGGCACCTGGTTCACCAAGGACTGGAAGGCCCGACTGGACTCCCCCGCCTTCGAGAAGGCGACGAAGTTCTACGTGGACCTCGTTCGCAGGCACGGTGAGTCCGGCGCCGCCCAGTCCGGCTTCGCCGAGTGCCTCAACAACATGACCCAGGGCAAGGTCGCCATGTGGTACGACGCCACATCGGCCGCCGGTTCCCTGGAGGCCGCGGGCTCCCCGGTCAAGGGCAAGCTCGGCTACGCGCCGGCCCCCGTGGAGAAGACCGACAACTCCGGCTGGCTCTACACCTGGGCGTGGGGCATCCAGAAGGCCTCCCGCAACCCGGACAAGGCATGGAAGTTCGTCTCCTGGGCGTCCAGCAAGCAGTACGAGCAGCTGGTCGGCGAGACCAGCGGCTGGCCCAACGTACCGGCGGGCAAACGCGCTTCGACCTACACCAACGCCGAGTACGTCAGGTCCGCGGCCTCCTTCCAGGAGATGACCAAGGCCGCAATCGAAGGCGCGAGGCCCAATGACCCCGGGGTGCAGCCGCGTCCCGCGCCCGGCATCCAGTTCGTCGGCATCCCCGAGTTCACCGATCTCGGCACCAAGGTCTCCCAGGAGATCAGCGCGGCCATCGCCGGACGCCAGTCCGTCGATTCGGCCCTGAGGAAGTCCCAGAAACTCGCCGAGAAGATCTCCAAGGAGTACGAGGGACGATGACCGCGACAACGACGGCTCCGATAGCCGCGACTCCCGCACGCACCAAGGGCGTTCCCTCCGCCCGGCTGAAGGCCTGGGCGACCCGCGCGCCGCTGCTGCCCGCCCTGGTCTTCATGATCGTGGTGACCCAGCTGCCGTTCGTGGCCACGCTGGTGATCTCGTTCTTCGACTGGAACGCCCTCTACCCGAAGGCCCGTCACTTCACCGGCTTCGACAACTACCAACAGGTGCTCACCGACGCCGACCTGCGCCACTCGGTGTGGACGACGATCCTGCTCACGGCAGCCGTGGTCGTGGTCAGCCTGGTCCTGGGCCTGGCGCTCGCGCTGCTCCTGGACCGGAGATTCCGCGGCCGGGGCGTCGTCCGCACCCTCCTGATCGCGCCCTTCCTGGTGGTCCCCGTGGCGGCCGCCCTGCTGTGGAAGCACGTCCTCTACAACCCCGAATACGGCCTGCTGAACGGTCTGTTGCACTACGTGGGCGGTCCGCAGCCGGACTGGATCTCGAACACCCCGCTGCTGGCGGTCGAAGCCTCCCTGGTGTGGCAGTGGACGCCGTTCATGATGCTGATCCTGCTGGCGGGCCTGCAGAGCCGTGACCACCAGCAGATCGAGGCCGCTCGGGTGGACGGCGCGAGCGACTGGCAGATCTTCCGCCACCTCACGCTCCCGCACCTGCGCCGCTACCTCGAACTCGGCGCCCTGCTGGGGTCGATCTACATCGTCCAGAACTTCGACGCGGTCTTCACCATCACGTCCGGCGGGCTGGGCACCGCCAACCTGCCGTACACCGTCTACCAGAGCTTCTACCAGGCCCATGAGAACGGCCTCGCCTCGGCCGCGGGCGTCCTGGTGGTCATCGGCTCGATCGTCATCGCGACCTTCGCCCTGCGCGTGGTGTCGTCCCTGTTCCGCGAGGAGGTGGCTCGAGGATGAGCACCGTCGCCGTACGACTGCGAGGCGGCCGCCGCAAGGGCGCCGGACTCGGCCTGGTGGCCTGGCTGCTGGGGATCGTGTTCTTCCTGCCCATCGCGTGGATGGCCCTGACGTCCTTCCACTCGGAGGCGGACGCCGCCACCAACCCGCCCTCCTTCGGGGCCGCCCTCACCCTGGACGGCTACCGCGAGTTCTTCGGCACGGGCGGCGGGGCGAGTCCCTGGCCGGCCCTCATCAACTCGGCCGTGGCGTCGGTGGCGTCGACGCTGCTGGTGCTGCTGCTGGCGCTGCCGGCGGCGTACGCGCTGTCGGTGCGCCCGGTGAAGAAGTGGACCGATGTCCTGTTCTTCTTCCTGTCCACGAAGATGCTCCCGGTGGTCGCGGGTCTCCTGCCCATCTACCTGTTCGCCAAGAACACGGACATGCTGGACAACATCTGGCTGCTGGTCATCCTCTACACCTCGATGAACCTGCCGATCGCCGTGTGGATGATGCAGTCCTTCCTGGCCGAGGTGCCGGTCGCGGTGATCGAGGCGGCCCAGATCGACGGCGCCCGGCTGCCGACGATCCTCGCCCGTGTGGTGGCCCCGATCGCCCTGCCCGGCATCGCCGCCACCGCCCTGATCTGCTTCATCTTCAGCTGGAACGAGCTGCTGTTCGCCCGGGTGCTGACCGGCGTGGTCGCCGAGACCGCCCCCGTGTTCCTGACCGGCTTCATCACCAGCCAGGGCCTGTTCCTGGCGAAGGTGTGCGCCGCGTCGCTCGTCATCTCCCTGCCGGTGCTCGCCGCGGGGTTCGCCGCCCAGGACAAGCTGGTCCAGGGCCTGTCGCTGGGAGCCGTGAAATGAAGGCCGCCGTCATCGAGTCCGTGGGCCGTGCCGTCGTCGCCGAGGTCCCCGACCCGGCGCCGGGCCCCCGCGAGGTCGTCGTCGAGGTCGCCGCCTGCGGCCTGTGCGGCACCGATCTGCACATCCTGCAGGGCGAGTTCGCGCCGAAGCTGCCGATCGTGCCGGGTCACGAGTTCGCGGGCGAGGTGGTCGGGGTCGGCACCCAGGTCACCGAGGTCGCGGTCGGCGACCGGGTGGCGGTCGACCCGTCCCTGTACTGCCACGAGTGCCGTTACTGCCGTGACGGCCACAACAACCTCTGCGAGCGCTGGGCCGCGATCGGCGTGACCACGGCGGGCGGCGCGGCACAGTTCGCCGTCGCTCCGGTGGCCAACTGCGTGAAGCTCCCCGAGCACGTCCGCACCCAGGACGCGGCCCTGGTGGAGCCCCTGTCCTGCGCCGTGCGCGGCTACGACGTGCTGCGCTCCCGCCTCGGCGCGCACGTGCTGATCTACGGCTCCGGGACGATGGGTCTGATGATGCTGGAACTGGCCAAGCGGACCGGGGCGGCGAGCGTGGACGTCGTGGACCTGAACCCGGCCCGCCTGGAGACGGCCGTACGCCTCGGCGTCTCGTCCTCCGCGCCGAACGCCGACGAACTGGAACGCCCGCAGGGCTGGGACGTCGTGATCGACGCGACCGGCAACGCGGCGGCCATCCAGGACGGCCTGGGGCGCGTGGCCAAGGCGGGCACGTTCCTGCAGTTCGGGGTGGCGGACTACGCGACGCGGGTGACGATCGACCCGTACCGGATCTACAACCAGGAGATCACCATCACCGGATCGATGGCGGTGCTGCACAGCTTCGAACGCGCGGCCGAGCTGTTCGCGAACGGCGTCCTCGACCCGGAGGTCTTCATCAGCGACCGGATCCCGCTGGAGCGCTACCCGCAGGCGCTGGAGCAGTTCGCCGCGGGGGTGGGACGGAAGATCGTGGTGCTCCCCCAGAGCGCCTAGCCGGTCGCCCGGACCGCGGGAAAATCCAGTGGGGGCGCGGCGGACCGGGGCCGTACCATCCCGTCATGCCGCACCCCCAGGGATTCTCGTACGAGGAACACGCCGACGGCACCGTGCGCATCACCCATCACGGCCGTCCCGCGACCCTGCTGCGCGCACCGCGCTCCACCCGGTTTCTCGCGGAGGTGGCGGCCGGCGACCCGCAGCTCGTCATGGCCCGCTGGACCGGGAACTACAAGCGCGGCAACGAACGGACCGCCCGAGACCACCCGCGCAACGGCGGCCGCGGCCGCCGCTGAACCGATCCACTCGATCGGCCGCCGGGTAAGGGAACGGCAAAGTGGTCTCGTTCGTTGTCCCGGCATGACAGCTATGACCCCTGGCTCGAACATCCCTCTCCCCGTCACCCGTGTGACGGTGGACGTCGCCGCCCCGGTGCGGCTCGACGTATCGGGCCTGCTGCTCACGGGCGACGGCAAGGTGCGCTCCGACGACGACTTCATCTTCTACAACCAGCCGGCGGGGCCGGGCGTGACCTACCGCTCCGGCGGCGGTACGGCGCCCGACGCGATCACCGTCGACACCGCCGCCCTGCCCCCCGGTATCGAGAAGGTCGTCGTCACGGCGAGTCCGGACGCGGCCGGGCAGACCTTCCAGGGCATCGAGCCGACGGCCACGATCCGCGGCGCGGACGACAACAGCGTCCTCGCCACCTTCACACCCCCGCAGCTGGGGACGGAGACGGCGCTGGTGATCGTCGAGATCTACCTGCGCAACGGCGCCTGGAAGGCACGCGCGGTCGGCCAGGGGTACGCCAACGGGCTGGCGGGCATCGCGACCGACTTCGGGGTGACGGTCGAGGAGCCCGCCCCGGCGCCCGTCGCTCCGCCCCAGCCCGCGATGCGGCCCCCGGTGGCGCCGCCCGCACCGCCGCTGTCCACCACGCCGCCTGCCCCGCCCGCACCTCCGGCTCCCGCCGCGCCCGCTCCCGGTGCCGGGAAGATCAACCTCGACAAGGGCCGGGTGAGCCTGCAGAAGAACCAGACCGTCTCCCTGGTCAAGGGCGGCCGTCCGCTGCTCGCCCAGGTCAAGATGGGCCTCGGCTGGGAGCCTGCCTACCGAGGCTCCGACATCGACCTGGACGCGTCGGTCATCGCCTACGGCCCGCAGCGCAACCACATCGACAGCTGCTACTTCGGCAAGCTGTCCATCCTCAACGGCGCGATCAAGCACTCCGGCGACAACCTCACGGGCGAGGGCGCGGGCGACGACGAGGTCATCGTGGTCGACCTCGGCCGCATCCCGCAGGAGGTGACCGGCCTGGTCTTCACGGTCAACTCCTTCTCCGGCCAGAAGTTCACCGACGTGGCCAAGGCCTACTGCCGCCTCCTGGACGCCGCGACCGGCGAGGAGTTGGTCCGCTTCGACCTGACCAACGCGGAGGCCCAGACGGGCGTGATGATGGCCAAGCTGATCCGTCAGTTCTCCGGCGAGTGGGACATGACGGCGATGGGCGAGTTCGTGAAGGCCCGCACGGTCCGGAACATGGTGAAGCCGGCCGCCCAAGCGCTGTAAGCGGTCGTACGACGTTCACGGGCGCCCCCTCGGGCGGGGGCACCCGACGTCTCAGTTCTCCGCCGACCGCTCAGTTCTCCGCCGACCGCAGCCCTTCGGTCAGCAGGGACAGATAGCGGCGGATGCGCGGCCGCCCGCCGTTCGCCAACTCCGCGGCGGAGGACACCCCGTGGGCCAGCCGCAGCACGTCGATCGGCTCGAGGTCCCGCCGCAGCGTCCCCTCCCTCTGGGCCGCCTCGACCAGCCGCCCGGCCGCGCCCTTCATGTGCGTGGCGCAGGCGGTGAGGGCCGCGTTGCTGCCGTCGGTGACGGCCGACCCCAGCAGCGCCTTCAGACCCCGCACCTCGATCGTGCGGACGCAGACCTCGTAGAGCCACTCCTGAAGGGCCTCGCCGGGCGGCAGTTCCTTCGCGATGTCGTCGGCACGGTCGCCGAGCGCCTCGATGGCGTCGACGTACACCGCCTCCAGCAGCGCCTGCCGCGTCGGGAAGTGCCGGTACAGCGTCCCGGAACCCACCCCCGCCCGCTTGGCGATGTCGTCGAGGGACGCGTTCTCCCCGTGCTCGGCGAAGGCGTCCGCCGCGCTCTTCAGCAGCCGCTCATAGTTCCGCCGGGCGTCCGCCCGCATGGGCTTGACCTGCGCCATCCAGATACTCCTTGCGAACCGGGGACCGTCTCCGTATCTTAGCGAGAGTTAAACGGAGACAGTCCCCGGTTATCTCCGCGGGCCCTTCCACCTGCCCACACTCCGTTGCTTCGTGCTGCCCGCGCACTTCCCACCGAGGACGTTCGAAACGGGAGAACTCCATGTCCGGCCCGTCCACGACCACCGAAACACGCCCCGCCCTCCAGCACCCCGCCCGCCTCGGCACCGCCCTCTTCGTCATCGTCACCGCCTACCTGATGGTCGGCGTCGACTCCACGGTCGTCAACGTCGCGCTGCCCGACATCCAACACGACCTCCATTTCAGCCGCACCGGCCTGTCCTGGGTCCTCAACGCCTACACCCTCGCCTTCGGCGGGCTGCTGCTGCTCGGCGGCCGCGTCGGCGACATCGTCGGCCGCCGCCGCACCCTCGCCACCGGTGTCCTGCTCTTCGCCGGCTCCTCCCTGCTCGGCGGTCTCGCGACCGACAGCCTCTGGCTGCTCGCGGCCCGAGCGCTCCAGGGCGTCGGCGCCGCCCTCATCGCGCCGAGCACCCTCGCCCTGATCACCACCAACTTCCCCGAAGGCCCCCGCCGCCACCACGCGCTCGGCGTCTACGCCTCCATGGCCGGCATCGGCGCCTCCGTCGGCCTGGTCGTCGGCGGGATGCTCACCTCCTGGGCCTCCTGGCGCTGGGCCCTGCTGATCAATGTGCCGATCGGGCTCGGCGTGGCCCTCGCCCTGCCCCGCTTCGTCACCGAGACCCCGCGCCACGCGGGCCGGTTCGACGCGGCCGGCGCCCTCACCGGCACGGGGGGCATGACCTCGCTGGTGTACGCCTTCATCCGGGTCTCGGCGCAGGGGTGGAGCGACACCCTCGCCCTGCTCGCGTTCACCACGGCGGCCGCCCTGCTCGCCGGGTTCACCCTCGTGGAGTCCCGGGCCGCCCAGCCGATCATGCCGCTGCGGCTGTTCTCGGACCGCAACCGCGCGGGCGGCTACGCGGGCGTTCTGCTGCTGCCCGCGGGCATGTTCGGCGCCTTCTACTTCCTGACGCTGATCAGCCAACAGGTGCTGAACTACAGCCCGTTGCGCGCCGGGTTCGCCTTCCTGCCGATGACGCTGGCGATGTTCACGACCGTACGCTTCGTGCCGCGGCTGGTCGGCCGGCTCGGCGCCAGGCCGATCCTGCTCACCGGCATGGCCCTGCTGACCACCACCACCGGATGGCTGTGGCGGCTGCGGCCGGGCGAGGGCTACGCGGCCGGTCTGCTCGGCCCGCTGCTGCTCATCGGCGTCGGCGTGGGCCTCAGTTTCATGCCGCTCAACGCGACCATCCTCGCCCGCGTCCAGCCGCGCGAGGCGGGCGCCGCCTCCGGACTGCTCCAGACCCTTCAGTGGCTCGGCGGCACCCTCGGACTGTCGGTCCTGGTCACGGTGTTCGGCACGGCCACCCGGCACGCGTCCGGCACCCCGGCCGAGATCCTCACGGCGGGCTCGGCACGCGCCTTCGGTGCGGCCGCCCTGATCGCCGCCACGGCCCTGGCGGTCTGCGCGACGGTGATCAGGACGGAACGCCCGGGAAGGACGTGATCGGGGCGTACGACTAGAACAACGCGCTGTAGGCGTTCAGTGCGGGCTGTCCGCCGAGGTGGGCGTAGAGCACCGTCGACTCGGCGCCGATCTCCCCGCGCCGCACGAGATCGATCATGCCGGCCATCGACTTGCCCTCGTAGACAGGGTCGGTGATCATCCCCTCCGTGCGGGCGGCGAGGCGCATCGCCTCCAGGGTCGTCTCGTCGGGGACGCCGTACGTCCCCGCGTGGTAGCGCTCGTCCAGTTCGACGTCGTCCTCGGTCAACTCACGGCGCACGCCGATCAGCCGGCCGGTATGCGCGGCGATCCGGGCGATCTGCTCCCTGGTCGCGGCGGGCTTGGCCGAGGCGTCGACGCCGAGCACCCGGCGCCGCCGTCCGCCCGCCTCCTCCAGCGCGGCGAACCCGGCGACCATGCCGGCCTGGGTCGAGCCGGTCACCGAACAGACGACGACGGTGTCGAAGAAGACACCCGACTCCCGCTCCTGCTCGGCGACTTCGTAGGCCCAGCCGGCGAACCCTAGGCCGCCGAGCGGATGGTCGGAGGCGCCCGCCGGAATGGCGTACGGCTTCCCGCCCCGCTCCTCGACCTCCCGGAGCGCCTGCTCCCAGCTCTCCTTGAACCCGATCCCGAACCCGGCCTTCACCAGCCGTACGTCGGCCCCGGCGAGTCTGCTGAGGAGGATGTTACCGACCTTGTCGTACACGGAGTCCGGCCAGTCCACCCAACTCTCCTGCACCAGCACGCACTTGAGTCCGGCACGCGCGGCCACGGCGGCGACCTGACGGGTGTGGTTGGACTGCACCCCGCCGATCGAGACCAGGGTGTCGCAGCCCTGGGCCAGCGCGTCGGCGACCAGGTACTCCAGCTTGCGCGTCTTGTTCCCGCCGTAGGCGACACCGGAGTTGCAGTCCTCCCGCTTGGCCCAGAGGGAGGCGCCACCGAGCTCGGCGGTCAGCCGCTCCAGGGGGTGCACCGGGGACGGGCCGAACAGGAGGGAGTAACGCTCGTACGAGGAAAGAGACATGGGTCCTCCGGGGTCGGGATCAGTCGCCGTCGGTCCGGTCGCCGCCGGTGGGGTCGGTGGGGTCGATGTCGGTCAGCTCGACCAGGTCGGCGAGGCTGCGCCAGATCTCCGCGGTGACCCGCACCGCCGTCTGCGCGTCACCGGCCGCGCAGGCCTCGATCAGCCGCTCGTGCAGGCCCGCGGAACGGCAGGTCCCGCCCTCGCCGAAGCGACGGCGCTCCAGGCGGCGGATGAGCGGGGTGTAGCGGGCGATGGTGGCGGCGGCCGCATGGTTGCCGGCGACGCGGACGAGGACGTCGTGCAGGGCGTCGTCGGCCCGCAGCGCACCGTCCACGTCACCCGCGCCGACGGCCGCGGCGAACCGCTCGTTGGCCGCGCGCATGGTCTGCACGTCGGCGGCGAAGAGACACGGTACGGCGACCCGGGTCACCAGCTCGTGCATGGCACCGACCACGGCGGCCGCGTCCCGCACATCGGCGGCCACCACCGGGGTCACCCGCGTGTAGCTCTGCGGCTTGCTCTCCAGCAGTCCCTCGTCCACGAGCCGCGCGAACGCCTCCCGCACCGGCGCCCGGGACAGCCCCATGCGCTCGGCGAGTTCGGCGTCCCGCACCACCGCACCGGGCTCCAGCTCCCCGGCCACGATGGCGTCCCGGATGGATGCGTAGGCGCGGTCCCTGAGGAGGGTGCGCTGGACGGGTCGTATGGCCTCCACAACTGAAATGTTAGATGTCAGCCAGGAGCGGGGGCAAGGGTGTGGCCCGCACCCCCCGTAGAAGTGCGGGCCACGATCATGGGCTCAGGCGGCCCAGGGCCAGTCGGCGTCCTGGGCGGCCTCGAGCAGCGGGACCATCCGGAAGGCCGCGTCCGTCAGACCCCCGAAGGTGTGCCGGTTCGCCCTGCCCGAGGGGCCGTGGCCCACGCGGTACCCGGCGAGGTTCCAGGTGTAGACCGGCACCTGGGCCGGGACCTGCTCCGTCGGGTCGCCGTGGTGGTTGAAGGCGTACTGCTCGTCGGTGACGATCAGCACCCGGTCCTGGCCCCGGTAGTGCGCGCGCACCGCGCTGGTGGTGTCGGTGCCGCCCAGGTCGCCGAAGCGGTCCAGGATTCCCAGCACCGACTCGCCCCTGCGGAACGTCAGGCGCCGGCTCGTGGTGCCGAACTCGACGAGATCCGCGTCGCCCGCCCGCAGCGCGAGCGCCGTGCCGAAGATCGCCGCCGCGTCGGCCCGGTTCAGCTCGGAGCGGTCCGACAGCCGCGCCCACATCGAGCCGGAGCGGTCGACCAGGATCAGCGTGCGGCCCGGCAGCGCGGGCACGTTGGCCAGCGAGTGCCCGATCGCCTGCTCCAGCGGGTACGACCAGCGCAGCGAGGGCGCGTGCCGGTACGCGGCGAGATACCGGAAGGGGAACTGCCGCGAGCGCGCGACCTCGGCCGCGTCACTGATCTTCGCCGCCACCCGGGCCGCGACCTCGTCCGAGACCCCCGCCTGATCGAAATTGCGCAGGTTACGGACGAGCGCCATCGCCCCCATGGACGGGATCACGGCCTCCCAGGCCGCCTTGTCCATCGGGCCCTGGAGCCAGCCGGCCAGCGCCTCCCAGGTGATCCCGGCCGCCGCCAGCCGCTCGGCACCGCCCGCGGAGGTCACCACCGCACGGCGCTCCCGCACCGGCAGCGCCATCAGCTCACGGTGCGCGGTCAGGCCGCCGTCCGCGACGGGCGGTACCGCCGTGTCCGGGTGGTGCCGGCGGTCGAGGGCGTACCGGAACAGCTCACCCTGCCACGGCTTGTCCGGGTCCGGCGTCGCGTGCACCAGGTTGAGGATGTCGCCGAAGCGGTACCCCTTGGACGCGGTGTCGTACTTCAGCAGCGACCTGCCGCTGTAGAGGCGGCGTACGGCATCGGCGATCCCGCGCTTGACCGGCTTGGGGACGTTACGGCCGTAGGTCGCCGTCCAGTACGCGAGCAGTTCGCCGGGCTCGTCCGGGCGCTGCAGCACGGAGGCGACGACCTGCCGGTTGGCCGGGCCGTCGGTGGCGCCCGCGTCGAGGCGCGCCTTCACGTACTCGGCGGCACCCACGAGGGAAGCGGTACGGAGGTTTCCCTCGCCGCGCAGCCAGCCGAGCAGACCGGCCGTCCACGCCGGGTCCTCGACGGCGAGCTGCCGCACGAGCCGCGCGAAGCGGTCGTCGCGGTCGGTGCCGCTCTCGTAAAAGGTCTTCTGCGAGACGAAGTTGGCGATCGCGAGCAGAAACAGCTCGGAGCGCGCGTCGCGCTCCCGGCCGCGGCCGCCCTCGTAGGTGCGGAGCACTCGGCCCGTGGAGGTGACGCGGGAAGTGGGCTGTGCCTTCGCGCCCTTGGTGTTGAATCGCGCCATGAGGAATTCCCCCGAATTCTGAATGGGTTTCGGAGGGAGGCGCGGCAGAAGGCGGGGGCCTGAGATCAGGGGGCGGCGACGGCCTTATCACCTGGCGCGTCTTCCAATTTCCGCCACACCGGCCCTTCGGCCGGCGACGGGATTCGAACCCGCACGCTCACCTGGAGCACCAGATCCCTGAAGTATCCGCTGCCTGCGCACCGGGCACCCACCATGAACTGCGCCTCCCGAGATCAAGGTCGGCGGCGGCACTGATTCTCTGAGAAAGGGAAGTAACCGCAGCCTGCGCACCGGGAGGTGCATGAAGTTGTGGTGTCCAGAGAACAAGGTCGGCGGAACCGACAAAGGTGCTCTAATACTCCAGCTGTAGATCGTGATCTTCATGTCTGGGATGCGGCTTGCTGCCGGTAGTGACTGGTGCGTGATCGTGCCTGGTGACGGCGACGCCAGT
>NZ_JBEXXQ010000029.1:0-132407 GCF_040630525.1 Streptomyces sp. NPDC005799 | reverse complement strand
AAGGACGGCAAGGGGTACATCGAGGACCGCCGTCCGAACGCCAACGTGGACCCGTACCTGGTGACGCGTCTGATCGTCGACACCTGCTGCTCCGCCCTGGAGAAGGCCGGCCAGGTCTGATCCGCTCGGCTCCGCCCAGGGGGCGCCCACCGTCGCGGTGGGCGCCCCCTGGCGTTGACGGACGGGGGCGGGTACCGGCGACTTCATGTCAAGGAAACGTCCAAGCAGTGAGAGGAGTCTCCTCGTGGGGGCCCGTGTCTGCTTCAATGGGACCATGGCCAGCTACCAGAACCACACCGCGACGGGTCGCACCGACCTCGAGCCGTTCTGGCCTTCCCGTCAGCACCACGACTTCGACCGGGTGTGTTGCCGCGCGATGAACGCGCCGGCCCTCTAAAGCCGTACAGGTCTCAAGCCGTACACGGTCTTCGGCCGACGCGAACGAGTACGTCCCCTCCGACGAACCTCTCGCGCGAAAGAGCTGACCTCTCATGGCGATCATGCGTTCCGTACCCACCGCGCCGCTCGACACCCCCTCCCCCACCGGTTCCCGGCACCGTCTGCGGGCCGTGGACCGGGACGAGGTGATCGACGTGGCGGAGTTCCTGCCGCCGGGCGCCACCTGGCTGCCCGCGCCCCAGCACACCCTGCCCACGCTGCCCGGACAGCCGCCGATGGTCGGCTACCTCGTCCTCATCCCCGCCGACCGGCCGCACCTCGCCCCGGCCGGCCTCGCCGCGGCGGACCCCGCCGACACGGCGGAGGCCGGTCCGCGGACCGAGGCGCTCGTCCGGATCGACCCCGTGCAGCGCACCGCCTCGGTGGACGGGCGCGAACTCGACCTGACCTACCTGGAGTTCGAGCTGCTCGCCCACCTGGTCGCGCACCCCGGCCGGGTGCACACCCGCGACCAGCTCGTCACCACCGTGTGGGGCTACGGGCACGTGGGCGACGGCCGTACGGTCGACGTCCACATCGCCCGGCTGCGCCGCAAGCTGGGCGCCGACTACCGGCAGGCGATCCAGACGGTCCGCCGGGTCGGCTACAAGTACACCCCGCCGACGGGCCGTTGATCTGCTGACGGCAGAGCACGGTTCCCTCCCGCGGGCGGGCCGGGCACAGTCACCGGTATGAGACTTCTGGTGCTGGGTGGTACGGAGTTCGCGGGACGGGCCGTCGTCGAGGCGGCTCTCGGGCGCGGCTGGGAGGTGACCGTCCTCAACCGGGGGCGGCAGCGGCCCCCGGCCGGTGTGCGGGCCCTTCACGGCGACCGCACCGCGGCCGACGGGCTCGTCGCCCTCGCGGAGGACACCTGGGACGTCGTCGTCGACACCTGGTCGGCCGCGCCCCGGGCCGTGCACGAGTCGGCGCGGCTGCTGCGGGGCCGCGCCGGGCGGTATGTGTACGTGTCCACCCGCTCGGTGTACGCCTGGCCCGCGCCGGCCGGGTACGACGAGGGCGCGCCGCTGGTCGAGGGCGCCGAGCCCGACGCCGGCCAGGAGGACTACGCGCGCGACAAGCGGGGGGCCGAGATCGCCGTCGTGGACGCCTTCGGCGCGGACCGTTCCGTGCTGGTACGGGCCGGATTGATCCTCGGGCCGTACGAGAACATCGGGCGGCTGCCGTGGTGGCTGGGGCGGATCGCGCGGGGCGGCCCGGTGCTGGCGCCGGGACCGCGGGAGCTGCCCCTGCAGTACGTCGATGTGCGGGACCTGGCCGACTGGGTGCTGGGGGCGGCCGAGCGGGAGCTTCAGGGCGCTTTCAATCTGACGAGCCCTCAGGGACACGCCACCATGGGGTCGTTGCTGGAGGCGTGCGTGGAGGTGACCGGGGGGCCGGCGGAACTGCGGTGGGTGGAGCCGGAGGTGGTCCTCGACGCCGGGATCGAGCCGTGGACGCAGTTGCCGGTGTGGGTGCCGGCGGGGAGCGACATGCATGACTTCCTGCACTCCGCGGACGTGGCCCGGGCGGTGGGGGCGGGGTTGAGGTGCCGGCCCGTGGAGGAGACCGTCGCCGACACCTGGGCCTGGCTTCAGGGGATCGGGGGGACGGCGCCGCAGCGGGCGGACCGGCCGTCGGTCGGGCTGGATCCGGTGGTGGAGGCGAAGGTGCTGGACGGACGGTGACCGGATCCCCTACCCGGCGGGCAGTGACCGGATCCCCTACCCGGGGGCTGTGACCCGATCCCGGGCCCGGCGGGCAGTGCCCCGATTCCGTACCCGGGGTGTATCTGGCACCACCCCGTGAGCGGGGGGCCTGGCCCCGTGACCCCGGCGCACGGGCCAGCGAGACTGCTGGCATGAACACCAACACGAAAAGCGGCTCTCTTTCCGCGAGGGCCCGGGACGTCGTCGTCGCGGCGGGGCGGGGGTTCGTGCTGGCTCTGGTGAGTCTTCCGGGGGCGGTGCTGGGATTCACCCTCGCACTCGTGTCCATCGCGCTCGTCCCGGTCGGGATCGGGCTGGTCACGACCCCGTGGGTGCTGGACCGGGTGCGGGCGTTCGCGGACTGGCGGCGGAAGGTGGCGGCCGCGTGGTGCGGGGTGGTGATCCCGTCGGCGTACCGGCCGGTCCCCGAGGGCAGGCCCTGGACACGGACGTACACGTTGCTGCGCGACCCGGCCGTGTGGCGGGACCTGCGGTGGCTCCAGGTGGACATGACGGCGGGGTACGTCACCGCGGTGCTGCCGGTGGTGCTGTTCCTCTACCCGCTGGAGGGGATCGCGGTCGCGGCCGGGCTGTGGCGGCCCCTCTCCCAGTGGGGCGGGTACTGGTACGGGTTCGTCCATGTCACCGACCAGTCCTCCGCGTTCGGCGCCGGCGCGCTGGCCCTCGTGCTGCTCGCCCTCACTCCTCTCGCACCGCGACTGGTGACCGCCCACTTCCGGCTCACCCGTTCCGTACTGGGCGCCAGCCAACGTGAGCTGGCCGAGCGGGTGCGGGTGCTGACCGAGACGCGCAAGGACGCCGTGGACTCCTCGGCGGCCGAACTGCGGCGCATCGAGCGGGACCTGCACGACGGGGCGCAGGCGCGGCTGGTGGCGATGGGGATGGATCTGGGCACGATCGAGACGCTCCTGGACAAGGATCCCGCGAAGACCAAGCAGTTGCTCGCGCAGGCCCGCCAGTCCTCCGTGGACGCGCTGGCCGAGCTCAGGGAGCTGGTGCGCGGCATCCATCCGCCGGTGCTCGCCGAGCGCGGACTGGGTGACGCCGTGCGGGCGTTGGCGCTGCGGCTGCCTGTTCCCACGGAGGTGAACGTCGAGATGGGCGGGCGCGCCGAGGCGCCGGTGGAGGCCGCCGCCTACTTCGCGGTCAGCGAGGTCCTCACCAACGCGGTCAAGCACTCCGGCGCGGACCGGATCTGGGTCGACCTGCACCACGAGGACGGGCGGCTGCGGGTGACCGTCACGGACAACGGCAAGGGCGGTGCGGTGATCGGGGCCGGTTCGGGGCTGGCCGGGGTGGAACGGCGGCTGGGTACATTCGACGGCGTCCTGGCCGTCAGCTCTCCCGCCGGCGGTCCCACCATGGTCACCATGGAGATCCCTTGCGCGTCGTCCTAGCCGAAGACCTCTTCCTGCTGCGGGACGGACTGGTCCGTCTCCTGGAGGCCCACGACTTCGAGATCGCCGCCGCCGTCGAGTCCGGCCCCGAGCTCACCCGGGCGCTGGCCGAGCTGGAGCCGGACGTCGCCGTGGTCGACGTACGGCTGCCGCCGACCCACACCGACGAGGGGCTGCAGTGCGCGCTCCAGGCGCGCCGGAGCAGGCCCGGGCTGCCGGTGCTGGTGCTCTCGCAGCACGTGGAGCAGCTGTACGCGCGTGAGCTGCTGGCGGACGGCAGCGGCGGGGTGGGGTATCTGCTCAAGGACCGGGTGTTCGACGCGGAACAGTTCGTGGACGCCGTACGCAGGGTGGCGGCGGGCGGTACGGCGATGGATCCGCAGGTGATCCAGCAGCTGCTGTCCCGGCGGGCCGTCGACGACCGGCCGCTGGCCCGGCTGACCCCCCGTGAGCTGGAGGTGCTGGAGCTGATGGCACAGGGACGGTCCAACGCGGCGATCGCCGGACAGCTGGTGGTGACAGAACGGGCGATCGCCAAGCACACCTCCAACATCTTCACCAAACTGGACCTGGAGGTGTCGGACGACGACAATCGTCGCGTTCTGGCCGTCCTCGCCTACCTCGACCAGGGCCGGTGAGGGACCGGCGATTTTCTGTAACTTCTGCTGCTCAGGCGGTGGTTGGGACACCAAGGACTGGTAAACCTCTGATTTGTTTGTGGGGTGGCTGAACACCCCTGAGGCGGCGCCCGTATCAATGGGCGCCGCTTCACTCCTGTCGGGCGCCTCGATGCCCCGCCAAGCCCGCAAGGAAGTCAGAGGAGTTCCATGGGACGCAACAATCGCAAACGCCGCACGCCGCTGGCCACCAAGGCCATAGCCGCATCGGCGGCCCTAGCGCTCGGTGGGGGCGGGCTGATCTGGGCGAACTTCTACGCCTCGGCGCACGAGTCCAACAACGCGGGGCAGAACCAGACCAAGGCCGCCGCCGCGACGGTGGCCACCATCGCCTGCCCCGACGTCGGCCAGAAGCTCACGAACGTGCCGGCCAAGGCCCAGCAGGGCGTGGCGACCGAGCTGGCGAACCTCGACAAGCAGATCACCGAGGCCTACGCCCGGCTCGCCTCCACGCGCCAGGCGCAGACGCAGGACGCCAGCTTCGTGCAGAACGCGATCGTCGGCCCCCTCAAGGAGAAGCGGGCGGCGACCCTCGACCGGATCCGCATCGACATCCAGCGTGTCGGCGGTCAGGTCGACGCTGCCGGGCTCCAGGCCCTCGCCGCCTGCACGACGATGACCACCAACCAGACCACCGCCGGCCAGGGCAACAACGGCGGGCAGCAGAACAACGGTGGTCAGCAGCAGAACGGCGGCCAGAACAACGGCGGCCAGCAGAACAACGGCGGTCAGCAGCAGAACGGCGGCCAGCAGCAGGGCAACGGACAGGCCGGCAACGGTCAGGCCGGCGGTGCCCAGAACATCGGCGGTCAGGCCGGCAACGGTCCGGTCGCGGCCGACTTCGTGGACATCACGAAGGTCCAGCCGAACGTCGCCGCCAAGCCGGCTGCCAACGGCAACGCCTCGAAGGGCACCTTCGTCACCCGGTGCGGTGTCAACGCGAACAAGAACCACAACACCGACAACGTCATCGTGGCGCCCGGCGTGACCAACGGCGCGCACCACCTGCACGACTACGTCGGCAACCAGAAGGTCAACGCGTTCGCGACGAACGACTCGCTGATCAAGGACCAGACCAGCTGCCAGAACCAGGGCGACCTGTCGGCCTACTACTGGCCGGTCGTGCGTATCCAGGACGGTACGCAGGACTTCGACCAGAACGCGGACGGCGGCGGCAAGGAGGGCAACGTCGGCAAGATCCTGACGCCCGTCCAGGCGCAGATCAAGTACGTCGGCTCGCCCACCAGCAAGGTCACCGCGATGCCGCAGTTCCTGCGCATCATCACCGGTGACGCCAAGACCACCACCAACGGTCTGGCGAACGCCAACGCGCACTGGTCCTGCACCGGCTTCGAGAACAAGGTCCAGCTGACGACGCAGTACCCGATCTGCCCGCAGGGCAGCAACGTGGTCCGCACGTTCGCCTTCCAGTCCTGCTGGGACGGCAAGAACATCGACAGCGCCAACCACCGGACGCACGTCGCGTTCGCCGACGCCAACGGCAACTGCCAGAACGGCTTCAAGGCGATCCCGCAGCTGACGATGCGCCTGGTGTACAAGATCAACCCGCCGGTCCTGCAGAACGGCCAGGTGAAGAACGCCTACGCGGTGGACGGCTTCCCCGACCAGCTGCACAAGGCGGCCACGGACCACGACGACTTCATCGCGGTCTTCAAGAACAACCTGGCGAACACCATCGCCAACTGCATCAACCAGGGCCGCAAGTGCCAGTGACCCACTGAGCGTGTGAGCGACCGAAGAAGGCCGGTGGCGGGAGATCCCGCCACCGGCCTTCCGGTGTGTGCAGCAGGGGTTCAGCCGGTGTGACTGCCGCCGTGCTGGCTGTGGTTCGTGCCGATCTCCTCCTCGCCGCCCAGCGTGGTCTGCAGCGCCTTGACGACCTTGTCCTCGCCGACGGCGACCCACTTGCGGCCCACGAGGTAGAAACCGCCGTAGTCCTTCGCGTCGTTGATCCACTCGCGCTGGCCGCGGTCGGTGGCGAAGGTGGCGAAGACGTACTTGCCGTCGGAGGTCTTGCAGATGGCCTGGCGGACCTCGTCGGAGTCGATCTGCATGTCCGGCTTGCACTTCGCCTTGGCGGCCAGGCTCTCCAGGCTGCCGGTGGCGGTGACCGGCACCTTCGCGGCCGCGTCACTGTCTCCGGATCCGCAGCCCGTCAGCACCAGGACGGCCGCGGCACCGGCCACGGCGAGCATCGGTCGGGTCAACCTCATCTGTTCCTCCGGGTCGCTCTGCCATCTGGGCCTGCGTCCGGCCGGCACGGCAGACGGAATGTGCCGGCCGGGCCCAAGAGCCCGTTCCCTTCCATACGGCCGTGGGGCCGGGGGTGCTCAAATCCGGTGGGAGTCAGGGTACGGGTGTGCGAAAGTACGGTCCGTGAATCAGGACTGGGAAGATCGCGTGACCGCCGCTTGGGCCGCCTTCGACGACTACGCGGAGGAGGACGCCGGGGACTTCCGGGCCGTGATCGAGGCGCTCGCCGCCGAGCTGCCCGAGCACAGCCCGCTGGGGCTCTTCGAGCGGGCCTGCGCCTGGGACTCGACCGGCCACTCGGACAAGGCGATCCCGCTGTACCGGGAGGCGCTGGACCGGGGGCTGAGCGAGGTCAGCGGATACAAGGGCAGGCGGGCCAAGATCCAGTTGGCCAGTTCGCTGCGCAACCTGGGGCGGGCCGAGGAGGGCGTCAAACTGCTGACGCCCGAACTTCAGTCCCCCTCGGACGAGTTGGACGACGCGGTACGAGCGTGTCTGGCGCTGTGCCTGTCCAGCCTCGGCCGGGACCGCGAAGGTCTCTCCCTCGTGCTGGGCGCCCTCGCCCCCCATCTGCCGCGCTACCAGCGCTCGATGGCGAACTACGCGCGGCTGCTGGTCGAACCCGGGGAGTGAGTCCCCCGGGTGGCGGTGACCATCCGACGATTCGCTCGTTCTGCTGAACGTGCAGTCACAGGATGTCGCCCCGCGCCCCGCACCGTCCTCAGCAGAGCCGGTCGTCGACGTCGAGCAGGCCGAGGCCGCGCTCGTCGAGCACTACCCCCGGCTGGTCCGGCTCGCCTACCTGGTGCTGCCGCCGAGCCTGGGCCGCAACCGGCGCGTGGTGACCGCCCATGCGCTGGTCCAGCGCGCCCTGCCCAGGGGCAAGGCCTCGGCACCCCTGATCCCGGCCCAGTCCAAGGGCCGGGACGGCGACCCGGGCTACGCCTTCGTCCGGCTCCAGGTGCTGCGCACCGCTCTGGAGGCGGGCCTCCCGCTCAGGTTCACCGCGTGGCCGAGGCGCTCCCAGCTGCCGCCGCTGCTCCCCCAGGTGTGGGGCCTGCGCCTGTTCCCCCGCTCGGGCGGCGCCGACGAACTCGCCCTGGACCAGCGGCTGTCGACGCTGTCCGGCCCCGGCCGCGCCGCCTATGTCCTGCGCGGACTGGAGCGACTCCCCGACGGCGACGTCCGCGCGATCCTCACGGCGGCCGGCTGCGCGGACGTGGACGAGGCGCTGAACGAGGCCGACGAGATCCCGGCGGCACACCATCCCCACCTGGACTCCCCCGAGTTCGACCCCTGTTCGCTGCACGCCCGGCCCACCGACCTGATGCGGCGCCGGCAGCACACCCGGGCCGCGCTCGCCGCCGCCGCGGCCCTCGCGGTGTGCGGGGCGCTGCTCGCCCTGCCCGGCGGCGGCTGGGGTCCCGACGGCGCGGCCGCTCCCGCCTACGCGCAGAACCCGGCCGCCGAGGCCGCCCTCGACCCGGCCAAGCTCCTCCGTGTCCCGCCCACCGCCTGGCAGTCCTCGGCCCGCACGGACTTCTCCGTCTGGCCGGCCCGCGGCGACCTCACCGGCGACAAGCCGCTGCTGCGCCGTGCCCTCGCCGTCTGGGCCCGCCCCAGCGAGCACGTCCAGGTCTCCGCGACACCCGACACCCCCTCCGGCGGCCCCGCCGGCCCGCCGCAGCTGCTGTACGCGGGGGACGTCGACAGCGCGCGGGTGGTGATCCTGTACGACGGGCTGCGCATCGCCCGTTACGCCGAGCCGAAGGACGGCACCAAGGGCGCCGCGCTCGACTTCGCTCGGGTCGACGGAGCGGACCGGACCGAGGCGAGCGCGCTGGTGCTGGGCCGGGCCGACGGCAACGTCCGCTATCTGACGGCGCCCTGGGTCACCCGGGCCGCCGAGCGCGACCTGCTCAAGCCGGGCGCCGGCGCGATGGACCTCGGCCCCACCGGGGGCATCACCTCACCCCTGGCCAGTGCCGCCCAGCAGACCGGTAGCTGCGCCTCGTGGAACGTGCTGGAGCTGACCGACGACACGGGCACGCATCTGCTGACCGACCTCGGCGAACTGGTCCCGGCCCGCCTCACCACCGGGCGGCCCGGCGCGAAACGTGACTCCTCCGGCGCGGAGGGGCTGCGTGTCTGGGCTCCGTACGCCTGCTCGCTGTCGGCGATGCGGTCGGCGGGGGTGCGCGGTGTCAACGCCTGGACGTATGCCGCCCAAGCGCTGCCCGAGGCGAACGGTTCGGCGGACTGGGTGTGCACCCGGGCCGAGACGTGGAGCGGCGCCGGCCCGCGTGTGCTGGCCCAGTTCCGCACGCCGGGCGGGACGTACGGGGCGGTCGCGGCGAAGGCCGAGAACTCGCCGGCGTGCGGCACGAAGGATCCGCATGTCCTCGCCGGGGTGCTGTGGAAGTCGGAGGCGGGGCACTGGTATCTGCTGGCGGCGGGCAGCGAGGGCACGGCGTCGATCGGCGCGTCCGGCGGGGTCACGGGTTCGGCCCAGGGGAAGTCGCTGGTCGTGCGGGCCCGCCCGGGAGCGCAGGCCGAGCTGAAGGCGACCCTGACGGACGGACGGGTGCTGAGCGGGCTCGGCTGAGGGGTCAACACCCGCCAGTGGCAGCGGAGTTCGAGTCCGAAGGTGCTCTCGCCGCCGACCTACGACGCCGCGTAGATGTGAACACCCTTGGTCGGTCTCGTCCGTTCGGGGCCGGATCCGATCGGTAAGGTGTTCGCATGACCACCGGAGTACGCCGCAGAATGGGAGTCGAGGAGCGGCGGCAGCAGTTGATCGGCGTCGCCCTCGAACTGTTCAGCCAAAGATCTCCCGACGACGTCTCCATCGACGAGATAGCAGCCGCCGCGGGCATCTCCCGGCCGCTGGTCTACCACTACTTCCCCGGCAAACTCAGCCTGTACGAGGCCGCGTTGAGGCGGGCGGCGGACGATCTGGCGGGCCGGTTCAAGGAGCCGCACCAAGGCCCGCTGGGGGCACGGCTGCTGCGTGCGATGCACCGGTTCTTCGACTTCGTGGACGAACACGGGCCCGGTTTCTCGGCGTTGATGCGCGGCGGCCCGGCGGTCGGCTCCTCCAACACGAACGCGCTCATCGACGCCGTACGGCAGGCCGCGTATGACCAGATCCTGTCGCATCTGGGCGTGGAGGACCCGCCCGCGCGGCTGGAACTGGTCGTCCGCTCCTGGATCTCGCTGGCCGAGTCGACCGCGCTGATCTGGCTGGACGGCCGGCGCATTCCGCGCGCCGAGCTGGAGGCGCAACTGGTGCACGACTTCGCCGCGCTGGCCGCGGTGAGCGCCGCCTACGACGACGAGATGGGCGCGCTGCTGCGCAAGATGGTCCAGAACGAGCCGGCCGACGGGCCCTTCGCGGACCTGGTCGCCCGGCTGCTCGCCCTGGCGTCCTGAGGAGGGCCCGGGACCGGAGCGGGCCTCAGCGCTCGAACTTGCGGTAGGAGGGATCGAGGTCGCGGACCTCGGCGGAGGCGTGCAGGGTGGCGGGGCCGTCGTCCTCGACGTGCTTCTTCAGCAGCTCCAGCACGGCCTCGGTCAGCCGCGCCTTGGTCTCGTCGGTGCGGCCGGCGAGCAGCCCGATGGTGACGTGCACGACGGCGTGACCGAAGTCCCCGGGGTCCTCGTAGCCGAACGCGGTGACCTGGGACGCCCGGAACTGCGTCTTGCAGGCCTCGGGCTTGGCGGCGGCGATCTCCACGAGCGCGTGATGGAGGTCCAGCGCGAAGCCCTCCCGGTCGAACGAGATCGCTTTCGAGTGATCGACGGTGATCTGCGGCATGGGCACCCCTGTTCTACGACGGCGGCTACCGGCTCACCCTAGTTCCTCAGTTGCGTTCCTCAGTTGGAGGGCCAGCATCGCGATGTCGTCCTCGCGGTCGTGGCCGAAGGAGGCCAGCAGGGTGTCGCACAGGGCGTCCAGGCCGGGAAGGGCGCCCACGGCGGCCGCGCGCAGGTGCTCCATGGAGTCGGTGAGGTCGATGCCGCGGGTCTCGATCAGACCGTCGGTGATCATCAGAAGCCGGTCGGTGGGCTCCAGGAGCAGCTCGGTGGGCGGCGGATGGGGCAGCCCCACGCCGAGCAGCGGACCGGACGCCTTGACGTACTCGGCGCTGCCGTCCGCCCCGAGGATCAGCGGCGGCACATGCCCGGCGTTGGCGATCCGGGTCCGCCCGCTGGCCGGGTCGATCAGCGCCAGGCACACGGTGGCGGTGACCTCGGCGTGGTAGCGCTGGAGCAACCGGTCGAGCCGCTCGGCGAGCACGGCGGGGTCGCTCTCGTCGACGCAGTAGGCGCGCAGCGCGTGCCGCAGCTCGACCATGACGGTCGCCGCGTCCAGCGAGTGCCCCACGACATCCCCGACGGCGGTGAGGACGCCGCCGTCGACCCGCAGCGCGGCGTAGAAGTCGCCGCCGATCTCGGTGTCGCTGGACGCCGGCACATAGCGGACCGCGAGGTCCACGCCCGGCAGCTCGGGCAGCCGTTGCGGCAGGAAGCTGTGCTGCAGGGTGAGCGCGACATGCCGCTCCACCTGGTACATCAGCAGCGGTTCGGCGGCCAGCGCGGTGGCCTGGGCGAGCTGGGCGAGCAGTGCCTCGCCCTCGGGGCTGACCCGGCGCAGCCCACGGGTGGGCGTGGCCAGGCAGACCGGCGCCTTGCCGTCCTGGGTGAGCACCAGCGCGAGGCGGGCGTCGTGCTGCACCCCGGGCCGGAAGAACCCGGTGGGCCACAACGGGGCGGGCACGGTGGTGATCTGCACCCCCGCCTGTCCCCGGGTCAGCCGGCGCAGCAGGCCCGCCACGGCCCGGTGGGCGCCCTCGTCGGGCAGGGCGAGGGCGGTGCGGTCCCGGGACAGACCCCGGTAGAGCTCGTCGTCCTGGTCGAGCACGAACACCGCGGCCGGGCAGCCGATCAGCCGCGCGGCGCCCTCGGCGGCCACCTCGGCGAGTTCCCGCAGGGAGCGGGCCGCCTGGATGGTCACGATCGTCTCCGACAGCAGCTGCAGTCGCCGTACCAGCGCCTGGTCGTCGGCGCGCAGCCGGGCCGCGCGGACCGCGGAGCGCACCACCGCCTCGATCTCCTCGGGCTCCGCGGGCACCGTCAGATACGCCTCGGCGCCCGCGTCCAGCCCCTCGCAGCGGTTGGTCGGGGCCACGGACAGGGCCGAGAAGTGCACGACCGGCAGCCCGGCCATGTGCGGTCGGTCCTTGAGCCGGCGGCACAGTTCGAAGCCGCTCATGTCGGGCAGGTGCACGTCGACCAGGGCCACGTCGGGCAGGGTGCCCTTGCGCAGCCGTACGTCGATCTCGGCCAGCGCCTCGGAGCCGCTGGCGACCGCGACGACCTCGTGGCCGGCGCGCCGCAGCACGGTGCCCATGGCATACCGGCTCGCGGCCACGTCGTCCACGACCAGCACGGTCGTGCCTGTCAGTTTGCCGTTGACGTCCATCTCCAGCCCTTGGACAGCACCGGTGGGACAGACCCGGGTGACGGGCCTGTCCCACCAAAGGTAATGCCGATATCAGGCAGTCCGGGAGAACACCGCCACAGTACGCCCCGGAACGACGAACGTGCCCGATTTCCGCTCGTACGACGACGACTTGACGATAGAGTCCGCGCCCGCCGCCTGCACAGGGTGCAGGCGGTAAGAGATTCCTGTCAGGTCCGGGACGCGCTGCTCCTGCCGGGTCGGCGTCGCGTTGAACACGACGACGAGATCACCGAGTTCCATGGTGATCACTCCGGGTGTCTCGTCCTTCCCGGACAGCGGGAAGGACAGCTTCGACTGCACCTGTCCGGCCGTGTCGAGCGAGAACACGCTGTCCGTCGTACGGATCCTCAGCAGGTCGCGGTAGGCGGCCGAGGCACCGTCGATCTGCTCGCACCCCACCTTCACCGTGCCCAACAGGGGTTTGGCCCAGGGCCACTTGGACTGGTTGTCGGCCGCCATGGGCAGGCCCCGCCCGAAGCCGTTGCCGTCGGCGCAGTTCCAGTGGATCGCGTTGAACCAGTCGCCGCTGTCGAAGGAGTTGCGGTCCAGGGACTTCGAGCGCAGCAGGTCGGAGCCCGCCTGGGACAGGGACGGCCCCTGCGAGAGGGTGGCCGTCGCCATCGCCAGGACCTGCATCCGGGCGCGGTCGGCGGCGGAGGTGGCCGAGGGCAGCTTGTACGTCAGCGCGTCGAACAGGGACTCGTTGTCGTGGGCGTCGGTGTAGGCGAGGGCGTCGCCGGGCGCGTCCGCGTATCCGGCGGGCTGCCCGTTGTAGTCGACCTCGGCGCCGGTGACCTCCTTGCCGTCGGTGTCGGTGAAGCGGTAGGCGGCGAGGTTGCCGGACAGACCCACCTTGATCAGGTCCTGGTAGTGCAGCAGACGGGCCTTCTGCTCGGCCGGAGTGCCGTTGGCGGTGGAGGGGCCGGGATCGGTGTAGAGACCGGAGGCGAAGCCCTGGACGCCGGGGTCGGAGTCGAAGGGGCCGCCGCCGCGGACGGCGTCCCGGGCGCGGTCGGAGAAGGTGGCGATGCCGGTGCCGGCCATGTTCTTCTGGGTGGCCTGCACGAAGCGGGCGTCGTCGGCGACCTCGCCGAAGTTCCAGCCCTCCCCGTACAGGATGATCTTCCTGCCGTCGACGCCGTCCTTCTTGAGGGTGAGCGCGTCGAGGGCCTTCCTGACGGCCAGGATGTTGGCCTTGGGGTGGTGGCCCATGAGGTCGAAGCGGAAGCCGTCGACCTTGTACTCCTTGGCCCAGGTGACGATCGAGTCGACGACCAGCTTGCCCATCATGGCGTTCTCGGGCGCGGTGTTCGCGCAGCAGGTGCTGTTGGCGACCGAGCCGTCCGCGAGCAGCCGCTGGTAGTAACCCGGCACGATCTGGTCGAGCACGCTGGTGTCGGCCTCACCGGCGGCGGAGGTGTGGTTGTAGACGACGTCCATGACGACCCGCAGCCCGTCCTGGTTGAGCGCCTTGACCATCTCGCGGAACTCGACCGTGCGCCCGGTGCCGTTGGGGTCGGTGGCGTACGAGCCCTCCGGGACGCTGAAGTGGTAGGGGTCGTAGCCCCAGTTGTAGGCGTCCTTGGCGGCCGTCTTCGCCACGCAGGCCTGCTGCTGGTCGGAATCGGCCGGGTAGGAGGCGAGGTCGCAGTCGGGTGTCGCCTGGTCGGCCTTCTTCTCCGGCACGGTGGCGAAGTCGAAGGCGGGCAGCAGATGGACGTAGGACGTGCCGGACCTGGCCAGTTCCCGCAGATGCCTCGATCCGTCACTGTTGCTGTCGGTGAAGGCGAGATAGGTGCCCTGGTCCTTGGCCGGCACGGTCTTGTCCGCGACGGAGAAGTCCCGGATGTGCAGTTCCTGGATCTGAGCGTCCCGCAGCGGTACGGCCTTGGGCTTGGCGAGGCCCGACCAGCCGCTCGGGGCGAGGGACTTGTCGTCCAGGTCGACGACGAGGCTGCGCTCGGAGTCCGCGGTGAGGGCGAGCGAGTAGGGGTCGGTGACCTTGTTGGTGACGACCTTGCGGACGCTGGGCGCCCACACCTTCACGACGTACCGGTACTCCTTGCCCTTCCAGGACGCGGGGCCGGTGACGGACCAGACGCCGGTGGAGTCGTCGCGGCGCATCGCTTTGAGGGAACCGCCCAGTTCCAGCGACACGCTCCGCGCGGTGGGCGCCCAGACGGACAGGGTGGGGCGGCCCTTGGGGAACGTCGGGCCCAGCTCCGCCTTGGTCGCGCCCGGGTACAGGTCGTCGAGCACGCCGGCGATCTGGACGCCTGTCGCCGCCTGCACCGCGCCGTTCGCGGCCCGTTGGGAGGCGACGAGCTGCCCGTCGAGGGCCTGGCGCACCCGGCTGCGGTCGCGCGGGTCGACCGACCAGGCCGTGTAGTCCTTCAGATACGGGAACCTGGTCTTCTGCGCGTCGGTGAGGGTCGTCCTCTCCAGCCGCAGCCAGCGCTCGTCGTCACTCGTGAGCGTGCCGTCCTTCACGGCGATCGAGCCGTCGTGGGAGTACAGCAACTGGGTGGAGACGGCCGCGTCCGAGCCGTTCCAGGCGACGGTGTCGCGGTCGATCCAGACGGCCTTGGAGGTGGTCAGGTCGAGCGCGGCGGCCGAGCCGGCGGGCTGGGGCAGCAGGTACTTCTCCTGTCCGTTCAGCAGCCACACCTCGTAGCCGTTCGCCTTGAGGTCCAGGGACTGGTCGGCGGGCAGGTCCTTCTCGTCGCCCTTGTGGATGATGTAACTCAGGCTGGTGGCACCGTCGGTGAGGGGCACCTCGAAGACCGCGCCGTAGGCGTCGGTCCTGACCGGCTTCAGCGGGCTCGACCAGTCGGTGGGGTTCGCGGCGCCGGTCCAGACGTGCAGGCCCCAGCCGTCGTAGCTCCCGTCGGCGCGGTGGTAGTGGATGACCGCCTTGGTCCTGTCCTGCGCCGGGTAGTCGGGCCGGGTGGTGCGCACGGTCTCCTTGCCCTGTTCGATCCACACCTCACCGGTCTTGGTGACGTCGATGGAGCGGTCGGCGGAGACGTCCTTGTCGCCGTTCTTGTCGATGACGAGGAATCCGACGCTCGAGGCGCCCGGCTTCAGCTTGACGTAAGCGAAGGCCCCGTAGGCGTCCCGGCCGACGAAGGGGTGGCTGGCGGGCCAGGTCGTGGCCTCACCGTCGGCGAGGTCGCCCCAGGCGTACAGGCCCCAGTTGTCGTAGTCGCCGTCGGTGCGCTTGTAGTGGACGATCGCGTAGTCGCGTGAGGAGGCGGTGGGGACCTCCGGAGCGGGCGGGGTGCCGGTGGTGGACGCGGCCGTGGCGGACGCGGTGTGCCCGGCCGAGTCGATGACGACCGCCTTGTAGCGCAGGGGCGTTCCGGCCGGGACGTCCTCGGCGATGGTCTGGGTGACCTTGTACGGGGCGTGGTCGGCGGAGCCGAGCGTCCGCCAGCTGCCGTCGCCGACCTGGGCGGCGAAGACGACCCGGTTGAGCCCGCCGCCGGTGACGTCGGCGGACAGCTCCACCGTGCCGGTGGCGCCGGCGTCGGGGGCCTTGAGGGTGAGGGTGGGCTTCACGGCCGGCTCGGCGAGCTTGCCGGCCGCCTTGAGGACGATCGCCGACCCGGCCGGGACGGTGACGGTGACCTGCCGGTCGGCTCCGGAGGTGGCGTCCTCCGCAGTGCCGTAGATGCCATGGAACTTCATGCCCGCGGAACCGGTCGCGAAGGTCGCCGACTTCGCCTCGCCGGCGTTGTTGAGGGCGACCACGTACTCCTGGCCGGTCCGGGCGTCGGTGCGCGAGAAGGCGTAGACGCCGGGGCCGTCGGCCGCGTACCGCTGGGTCTGCACTCCGTCGGCGAGGGCCGGGTTGTCCTTGCGCAGCTTGCCGAGGGCGCTGATCTGCCGGTAGAGCGGCGCACGTGTGTCGTACGCGTCGTTCGCGGCGGTGCGGTCGGTGCCGATCTCGTCGTCGTCGAGGTAGTCGGCGACCTTGGAGGCGAACATGGTCTGGCGGGCGTCCTTGTCGCCGCCGGAGCCGGTGAAGCCCTGCTCGTCGCCGTAGTAGACGACCGGGTTGCCCCGGCTGAGGAACATGACCTCGTTGGCGAGTTCGTCCTTCTTGAGGATCTCGGCGTCCGTCGCCTTCGGGTTGTCCTGCTTCAGGAAGTACCCGATCCGGCCCATGTCGTGGTTGCCGAGGAAGGTGACCTGCTCGTAGGCGTTGGCCTTGTCGGTCGTGTACTTGTAGTCGTCCGCGAAGACGCCCGCGAGTTTTTGCGCGCCGGCGCCCTGGGAGGCGTAGGCGCGGGCCGCGTCCTGGAAGGGGAAGTCCAGGGTGGCGTCGAGGCGGCCCTGGGTGACGTACGGGGAGGTGACCGAGGTGTCGGCGGAGTAGGTCTCGCCGAACATGAAGAAGTTCTTACGGCCGTGCTCGGCCGCGTACTTGTCCAGCGCGGTCGCCCACTGCGTCCAGAACTCCATGTTCACGTTCTTGACGGTGTCGATCCGGAACCCGTCGATGGCGAAGTCCCGCACCCACCGCTCGTAGATCTTCTCCATGCCGCTGACGACCTCGGGCCGCTCGGTCCACAGGTCGTCCAGGCCCGAGAAGTCGCCGTGGGTCGCGGACTCCCCGGCGAAGGTCGAGTCGCCGCGGTTGTGGTACATCGTCTCGTCGTTGAGCCAGGAGGGGACCTTCGACCGGCTCGTGACCGTGGGGGTGCGCGGGAAGGAGGCGCCGGAGACGGCCGGGAACTTCTTCTTCCCGTCCGCGTAGTCGGCGTCGTCGAAGGGCCGTCCGTCCTTGGTCAGATAGGGGAAGGCGCCCTTGGAGAGGTAGTCGTAGGACTTCTCCCGGTAGTCGACGACGTCGGCGGTGTGGTTGGTGATGACGTCGAAGAAGACCTTCATGCCCTTGGCGTGTGCCTTGGAGATCAGGGTCTCGAGGTCCTTGTTGGTGCCGAAGTGCGGGTCGACCTGGGTGAAGTCGGTGATCCAGTAGCCGTGGTAGCCCGCCGAGGCGTTGCTCCCCGTGCCCTGCACGGGCCTGTTCTTGAAGATCGGGGCCATCCAGATGGCGGTGGTGCCCAGGCCCTTGATGTAGTCGAGGCGCCGGGTCAGGCCCTTGAGGTCGCCGCCCTGGTAGAACCCCTTGTCGGTGGGGTCGTAGCCGGTGGACAGGCGTGAGCCGGTCAGACCGCCCTTGTCGTTGCCGGTGTCGCCGTTGGCGAAACGGTCCGGCATGACGAAGTAGAACTGCTCGCGGGTGTCGTCGTGCCGGGCGGGCTCGGTGGCGAGCTTCCTGTCGGAGGGCGGCGGGGGCGGGGTGGCCGCCCGGGCGGCCAGTGGCTGGATCAGGGCGGCGGCAACGGCCACGACGGTGACGGCCGCGACCCGTCTCGCTCTCGGTATCACAGGCGGGAACTCCTTGCGATGACGGCTCTGGTGGGTCCGACCCCGCGCGACCGTATCGCTGCCGAAAGGTTTACAGCAAGAGTATTGAAACTCATAGCAAGAAGTTTCAACGCCAATCTTGACGTGCCCTTCTCAACTGCCCCACTCTCACCACTGGTTGAAACCCAAACACCCCTCATCGGAGCCGCACATGAACAGACACCACCCCCCAGGTGTCTTCCGGCGCACGGCGACTGCCGTGGCCGCCGGCACGCTGGCCCTCGCGGGCGCCGTGGCGCTGCCCGCCGCCGACGCGCACGCGGACACCACCGCCAAGGGCGACGTCATCGCCAACCTCTGGGAATGGAACTGGGACTCCGTCGCCTCCGAGTGCACCCAGGTGCTGGGCCCCGCGGGCTACGGCGCGGTGCAGGTCGCGCCCCCCGCGGAGTCGCTCAAGCAGTCCAGCTACTACTGGTGGGATGTCTACCAGCCCTACTCCTACGACCTGAACAGCCGCTTCGGGACGGCGGCGAAGTTCACGTCGATGGTGAGCACCTGCCACCAGGCCGGCGTCAAGGTCTACACGGACGCGGTGATCAACCACACCGCCGCCCAGACCGGCACCGGCTACAACGGCACGACGATCACCAGCAAGTACGACACCCCGGAGTGGGCCCGCGCCGACTACCACGACTCCTCGGACTGCCCCACCTCCGACCTGACCATCCAGGACTACTCCAACCTCACCCAGGTCCAGAACTGCGAACTGCTCGGCCTGCCCGACCTGCGGACCGGTTCCGACCACGTCCGCACCGGCATCGCCGACTACCTCAACTCCCAGCTCGCCCTGGGCGTCGACGGCTTCCGCGTGGACGCGGCCAAGCACATCCCCGAGGCCGATCTGGCGGCGATCGAGTCGAAGCTGACGAACACGACGTCCGGGACGGCGCCGTACGTCTTCCAGGAGGTCTACCCGGGCTCGACCCCGCAGCCCGCGGACTACTACGCCTCCGGTGACGTCCTCGACTTCACCTACGCGAGCAAGCTGAAGTCGGCCTTCCAGGGCAACGTCAGCGACCTGGCGTCGATCGAGAGCAGCGGCATCCTGCCGGCCGCCAACTCGGTGTCCTTCGTGACCAACCACGACACCGAGCGCAACGGCCTGCACCTGTCCTACAAGGACGGCGACACCTACAAGCTCGCCAACCTCTTCCAGCTGGCCTACAAGTGGTCGACGCCGACCGTGTACGCCGGCTGGGAGTGGACCCAGAGTGACCAGGCCCCGCCGAACTCCTCGGGCTTCGTGACGAACACGGACTGCGCGAACGGCTCCTGGTACTGCCTGGACCGGGACACCGCGGTGGTCGGCATGGTGGCCTGGCACAACGCGGCCGACAGGGCGGCCGTCTCCAACTGGCAGACCAAGTCCTCCACCGTCATCGGCTTCGGCCGCTCCGGCGCGGGCTTCTTCGCCCTCAACAACGGCTCCGCGTCCGCCACTTACACCTTCACCACCGGCATGGCGGACGGCACGTACGCCAACGTGATCGACGGCGGCGCGAGCAAGGTGACGGTGTCGGGCGGCAGCGCTTCGATCACCGTCCCCGCCAAGAGCGCGGTCGCCTTCTACAACGCCTCCTACACCTGCACGGTCGGCTGCGGCGACACCGGCGGCGGCTCCTCCGGCTCCACGGTCGAGGCCACCTTCAACGAGTACGCGTCCACGACGTCCGGCACGAGCGTCTACGTCGTCGGCTCCATCCCGGCGCTCGGCGGCTGGGACACCTCGAAGGCGATCCCGCTGTCCTCCTCCGGCTACCCGGTCTGGTCGGGCGAGGTCAGCGTGCCGATCAACACGTCCTTCACCTTCAAGTACCTGAAGAAGGACAGCTCGGGGAACGTCACCTGGGAGTCGAACGCCAACAGGTCCGCCACGACCACGTCCTCGGCGGTCTCCCTGAACAACTCCTGGAACGTGGCGGACACGGACGCCACCGACGTCACCTTCCACGAGACGGCGACGACCGCCTGGGGCACCAACGTCTACGTCGTCGGCTCCCTCGCCTCCCTCGGCGCCTGGAACCCGAGCGACGCGATCCCGTTGTCGTCGGAGTCGTACCCGACATGGAGCAAGCTGGTGATCGTCCCCAAGAGCACGGCCTTCACGTACAAGTACGTCAAGAAGGACGGCTCCGGGAACGTGACCTGGGAGTCCGGAACCAACCGCTCGTTCACGACGGGCAGTTCGTCGGGGTACTCCACGAACGACACCTGGAAGTGACGGGCATGGGGGCGCGGTCGCACCGTCCGTGGTCGCGCCCCCGTGACGTCACCAGGGCACCTCCCCCTCGTCCTCGAAGAAGCCGCCGCTCGGACCGCCGTCGGGGAGGGTGGCGAGCCGGATCGCGACGGCCGCGCCCTGCTGCGGGGTGCGGACCCCTCGGAAGCCGTTGAGGTCGGTCGCGCAGTATCCGGGACAGGCCGCGTTGATCAGGATGTCCGTGTCGCTCAGCTCCTTGGCGTACTGCACGGTCACCGCGTTGAGGAAGGTCTTCGACGGCGCGTAGGCGACGGCGATCGGACCCACCTCGGTACCGGGCGTGGACTGCCGGGTGAGGGAGCCGACGCTGCTGGACATGTTGACGATCCGCGGCGCCCGCGAGCGACGCAGCAGCGGCAGCATCGCGTTGGTGACGCGGATGACGCCGAGCACGTTGGTCTCCACCGCCGTCCGTACCGTCGCCACGTCGACCGTGGTCGGCAACTGCTCCATGCCGCCGGTGATGCCCGCGTTGTTGACCAGCACGTCCAGGCGTCCGGCGCGGTCCTCGACCAGCTTCGCCGCCTGGGCCACGCTCGCGTCGTCGGTCACGTCGAGCGGTACCCCGAACGCGTCGACGCCGGCCGCCCGCAGCTTCGCCACGGCGCTCTCGCGCCGCTCCTCGTCCCGCGCGCCGACCCCGAGCAGCCAGCCCAGGGCGCCCAGGCCCGCCGCGATCTCGTATCCGATGCCTTTGTTCGCGCCGGTCACCAGCGCGATCGTCTGTTCGCTCATACCGTCGATCCTGGTCGAGCCCCCTGGGCGCGGGCCAACACCGATCGGGTGGGCGGCGATACCGCCCGGGTATCGATCCAGGTGCGGCCGAGTACGCTGGCGGTGTGGAGACGCGTGAGCTGCGGTACTTCGTCGCCGTCGCGGAGGAGCTGCACTTCGGCAGGGCCGCCGAGCGGCTCGGGATGGCGCAGCCCCCGCTGTCACGGGCGATCAGCCTGCTCGAACGGCGCCTCGGCGCCACGCTTTTGCAGCGGACCAGCCGTGCGGTCACCCTGACCGAGGCCGGTGCGGTGCTGCTGCGGGAGGCCCGGGCGGCGCTGGACGCGGTGGAGGCCGCCGAGCGCCGGACCCGACGCGCCGCCCTCGCGGCGACCGGCCGCCCCGGCGTGGTCCTCGCCACCAAGGCCGGCGCCTCCAGCGAGCTGCTGGCGAAACTGCTCGACGCCTACGCCGCCGAACCCGACGCCGTCGCCGTCGATCTGCTGCTGTGCGGGATCGGCGAGCAGGAGGGCATGCTGCGCGACGGCCGGGCCGACGTGGCGCTGCTGCATCTGCCGTTCGACACCACCTCCGGCTTCGACACCGAGGAGCTCCGCACGGAGGAACAGGTGGTGATCCTGCCGGCCGGACACCCCCTCGCCGCCCGGAGCGAGGTACGGACGGCCGAGGTCACCGAGCTGCCCGACCTGCCGCTGCCCCGATGGCCCGACCGCGACGGAACGTACCCGGACGGTCCCGGACCACAGGCCCGGGACCACGCCCAGTTGCTCCAGCTGATCGCGCTCGGCCGCACCTGCTGGATCGCGCCGGAGTCGAGCCGGACCCAGCTGCCGGACGGCCTGGCCGTCGTGCCGGTGGTGGACGCCCCGGCGGTCACGACCGTCATCGCCTGGCCGCCGCACAGCCGCTCCCGAGCCGTCGCCGGGCTGGTCAGGGCCGCGACCCGGCTCTGACCGGCCCGGGATGTTCTCGTCAGTCCGCCGTGAACCACACCGTCGTGTCCGCCGGCACCTTCGTCTCGCCGTCCGCCTCGGTCACCTCACCGCTGGCCAGCAGGACACGGCCGTACGCCGGAGTCGTCACCGACTCCCCGCCGGTGTTGGCGACGCACACGAACTCCCCGCGCCGGAAGGCGAGTACGCCCTCGGGGGCACGCAGCCACTCCACCGAGTCACCGGCGCCGAGGTCGGGGTGGTCACGGCGGACGGCGAAGGCGGTGCGGTACAGCTCCAGCGTCGAACCCGGCGTCCCCGTCTGCGCCTCCACGCTCAGCTCTCCCCAGCCGGCCGGCTGCGGCAGCCAACTCCCGCCGCCGCCGAAGCCGTACGACGATCCCGTGCGCGTCCACGGGATCGGCACCCGGCAGCCGTCACGGAAGCCGTCCTGGCCGGCGCCCCGGAAGTACGCCGGGTCCTGGCGCACCTCGTCCGGGAGGTCGACGACGTCCGGCAGACCGAGCTCCTCGCCCTGGTAGACGTAGGCCGACCCGGGCAGCGCGAGCATGAGCAGCGTGGCCGCCCTGGCCCTGCGCAGCCCGAGTTCGCGGTCGCCGGCCAGCCGGATCTGGGTGCCGAGGCCGGGTGGGTTGGCGAAGCGGGTGGCGTGCCGGGTGACGTCGTGGTTGGACAGGACCCAGGTGGCGGGGGCGCCGACGGGACGCATCGCCTCGAGCGTGCGGTCGATGACCTCGCGCAGTTCGCTCGCGTCCCAGGCCGTCGCCAGGTACTGGAAGTTGAAGGCCTGGTGGAGCTCGTCGGAGCGGACGTAGTTGGCGGTGCGCTCGACGGTCGGGGTCCACGCCTCGGCAACAAAAATGCGCTCACCGCTGTACTCGTCGAGGATCAGCCGCCACTGGCGGTAGATCTCGTGCACACCGTCCTGGTCGAAGAACGGCATGACATCGTTGCCCAGCAGTTTGACCTGGTCGTGGGAGCCGAGGTCGGGCAGACCCGCCGCCTTCACGAGGCCGTGGGCCACGTCGATGCGGAAGCCGTCGACGCCCATGTCCAGCCAGAAGCGCAGGATGGAGCGGAACTCGTCGCCGACGGCCGGGTGTTCCCAGTTGAAGTCGGGCTGCTCGGGGGCGAAGAGGTGCAGATACCACTCGCCGGGGGTGCCGTCCGGCTCGGTCACCCGCGTCCAGGCCGGGCCGCCGAAGATCGACTCCCAGTCGTTGGGCGGAAGCTCCCCGTTCACGCCCTTGCCGGGACGGAAGTGGTAGCGGTCGCGCAGGGGCGAGCCCGGGCCTTCCCTGAGCGCCCGCTTGAACCACTCGTGCTGGTCGGAGGAGTGGTTGGGCACCAGGTCGACGATGATCCGCAGACCCAGCTCCCGCGCGTCACGGATCAGCGCGTCCGCGTCGAGCAGGTTGCCGAACATCGGATCGACGGCCCGGTAGTCGGCGACGTCGTAGCCGGCGTCGGCCTGCGGGGAGGCGTAGAAGGGGCTGAGCCACACGGCGTCGACGCCCAGATCGCGCAGGTACGGCAGTCGGGAACGTACGCCTTCCAGATCCCCCATGCCGTCACCGTTGCTGTCGGCGAAGCTGCGCGGATAGACCTGGTAGATCACCGCGTCCCGCCACCAGTCGCTGCGCTGGGCTTTGGCGGGGTTCGGTGCCGGGGCGATGGCGGTGTGCTGCTGGCTCATGGCGTCCTTGGTGCGGTGGGGGTCCCCGCTCGAGCGAATTCGAGAGTGGGGGAGGGGTCATGGGGTCAGGTGTGCGTACAGCGGTGCTGACGAGACGGCCGCGGTGACAGCGGGGTCGGATGGACACCGCGGCCGTCTCGGGTTTCGGGTGCGGCGCCGTCGTGGCTGGTCGCGCAGTTCTTCGCGCCCCTTTCGGGGCGCTGCTGAACCGGCGATTCAGCCCTTCGTTCCGCCGGCCGTGAGACCGGTCACCAGGTTCTTCTGGACGAGGTAGAAGAACGCGGACACCGGTATCGCGATCAGCACCGCGGTCGCGGCCATCAGGTTGCGCTGGGCGTCGTGCTCGCTGACGAAGGTCTGCAGACCGACCGCGAACGTGTACTTCGTGTCGGACAGCATGAACGTCGACGCGAACGCGACCTCGCCGAAGGCCGTGAGGAAGCTGTAGAAGGCCGCGACCGCCAGGCCCGGCTTGGCGAGCGGCAGGATCAGTCGCGCGAACGTGCCGAAGGGGGTCAGCCCGTCGACGCGTCCGGCCTCGTCGATCTCGAACGGGATGGTGTCGAAGTAGCCCTTGAGCAGCCAGGCGCAGTACGGCACCGCGGTCGAGCAGTAGACCAGGATCAGTCCAAGGTAGCTGTCGATGAGCTCGAGGTCCGAGAGGATCTGGTACATCGGCACCATGAGTACGGCCACCGGGAACATCTGGGTGAGCAGAAGCACCCACATGAACTTCCGGTAGCCCGGAAAGCGCATCCGGGAGACCGCGTACCCGGTGGTGGCCGCGATCAGCACGCCGATGACCGTCGTACCCAGCGAGACGATCAGCGAGCTCTTCAGCCAGTCGAAGAACTCGGTGTGCCGCAGCACGAACGAGTAGTTGGTGAACGTCATCTTCTTCCAGATACCGCCCGGATGGAGGTAGTCGTCCTTGTCCGGGCCGAGCGAGAGGAAGATCAGCCAGACGATCGGGAAGAGCGCGATCAGGCTGGCGACGATCAGGATGCCGTGCGAGGTGAGCTTCCCCGGCAGGCTCTGCTCGCCGCGGCGGCGGAAGCGCCGGCCGGCCGGTGCGGGGCGGGCCGCGCGCGCCTCGGCGGAGGTCTCGACGGTGGTCGTACTCATGGGAACTCCTGCCTCAGATCGCGAGCTGCTGCTCGTTGCGGTTCAGCCAGCGGCGGTAGAACGAGGTGAAGACGATCAGGATGGCCAGCAGCAGCATGCCGTAGGCGGCGGACTGTGCGAAGTCGCGCGGCTGCTGTCCGAAGCCGAGGTAGTACGCCCAGGTGACGAGGATCTGCGCGTCGGGGGCCGTGTTGCCGAACAACAGGAAGATCACCGCGAACTGGTTGAAGGTCCAGATGATGCCGAGGAGTACGACGGTGGAGCTGACCGACCTCAGACCCGGAAGAGTGACGAAGCGGAACCGCTGCCAGGCGCTCGCGCCGTCCATCTCGGCGGCCTCGTACAGCGAGGTGTCGATGGACTGCAGGCCGCCGAGCAGCGAGACCATCATGAACGGCACACCGCACCAGGTGTTGACCATGATGGCGGCGAACCGCTGCCAGAAGGTGTCCTCCAGCCAGTCCGGCGTCGGCAGGTGGAGCGCGTGCAGGAACGAGTTGATGATCCCGCCGTCGGCGAGCATGAACCGCCAGCCGAAGACGGTGACGAAGGTCGGCACGGCCCAGGGCAGGATCAGCACCAGCCGGTAGAAGGTGCGGCCGCGCAGCTTCTGGTTGAGCAGCAGGGCGAGGCCGAGACCGATCGTGTAGTGCAGGGCGACGCACAGGGCCGTCCAGACGATCGTCCAGACGAAGTGCGACCAGAAGCGGTCGTAGGAGGTCGGGCCGAACAGGATGTCCTTGTAGTTGTCGAGCCCGATGAACTTGTACGTTGCGTCGATGTGGTTGACGCCGATCGTACGCGCGGTGTTGAGGCTGTTGGCGTCGGTGAGCGTCAGATACAGGCCGTACACCAGGGGGTACAGCACGAGGACGCCGAGCACGACGGCCACGGGGGTGATCATCGCGTAGGCGTACCAGTGCTTCTGGTAGCCGCGCTTGAGGCGTTGGACGACGACTGTCATGGTTCTCGGCACCTTCGAGGGGATCAAGGAGTACGGCGCGCAGGCCGGTGGCCGCCGGGTCCCTCCCCCATGTTCAAGGGATCCGGCGGCCACGCGGGGCTTACTTGCTGAAGTCCGGCACCAGCTTGGCGATGGCCAGCTCAGCGTTGCTCAGGCCCTTGTCCAGGGACTCCTTGCCGCCGGCGATCTTCGGCAGCTCGGTGTCCAGCGGACCCCACAGGGAGCTGTACTCCGGCAGCGCGGGGCGCGGCTGGGCGGCGGGCAGGACGGTCTGGAAGCCGGCGATGCCCGGGTCGGCCTTGACCTCGGCGGTGTAGGCGTCGTCACGCGTCGGCAGCGTGGAGTTCTTCAGCGCGATCTCGGTCTGGGACTTCGCTGAAGTCATGAAGTTGACGAACTTCAGGGCCGCCTTCTGGTGCGCGGAGTCCGAACCGGCGTACACCGACAGGTTGTGGCCGCCGGTCGGGGCACCCGCCTTGCCGCTGGAGCCGGCCGGGACGGTGGCGATGCCGAGGTTGGACTTGTCCTTGAAGGCGCTGCCCTTGTAGAAGTTCGTGATCTCCCACGGGCCCTGGATGATCGCGGCGACCTTGCCGTTGACGAACGCGTCCTGGATGTGGGAGTAGGCGTCGGCGGTGGTGTCCGCCTTGTGCAGGCCCTTGCCGGAGAAGAGGCTCAGCCAGGTGCCGTAGGCCTTCTTCGCGGCGTCCGAGTCCACAGTGATCTTCTTGCCGGAGGCGTCGACGGTGTCGGTGCCCTCGCCGTAGAGGAAGGTCTGCGCGTAGTAGGCCTGGGTGGAGCCCCAGTAGCCGTCGACCTTGGCCTTGTCCTTGACCTTCGCGGCGTCCGCCTTCAGCTCGTCCCAGGTCTTGGGGGCGTCGGTGATGCCGGCCTGCTTGAACAGGGCCTTGTTGTAGACGAGGGCGAGGGTGTCGGTGACCAGCGGGACGCCGTAGGTCTTGCCCTCGTACTGGGCCTGCTTGACCAGGTTGGGCTGGAACTTGCTCTGATCGGCGAGGGCCTCGGTGCCGTCCAGCGGCAGGAAGAAGCTCTTCTTGGCGAAGGCGGGGGTCCAGCCGACCTCGGAACGCAGCACGTCCGGGGCGCCCTTGGAGCCGGCGGCGGTGTCGAACTTGTTCTGCGCCTCGCTGAACGGGACGTTGACGTAGTTGACCTTGATGCCCTTGTTGGCGGCCTCGAACTCCTTGACCAGGGCCTTGTAGGTGGGTGCCTCATTGGTGGCGTTGGAGGTGTCCCACCAGGTGATGGTGACCGGACCGTCCGACTTGCCGCTGCCGCTGTCGCTTCCGCCGCAGGCCGTCGCCGCGAGGGCGAGGGACGCCACCAGCGCGGTGGCCGCTATGCCACGCCGCATGAGTTCTCCTTGAGGGTGAGCCCGTGTTACTGCCGACTGCGCCGTCGCGGCGGCCGGGCGACAGGGAACGTAACAGCGATGCAAGCGTTGCGAAAGACCTTGCTGCAAAAAACTGCAAGGGACGCCGGAAGTTACCTCGCCGTGACTCCTCATCAACCCCGACGAGACCCGAAAACAGGCGCGTCTGCGGGCTTGAGCGGCCCGGAGCCGGGTTGTGCAAGACTCTGCAAGCTCTTGCCATCCGGCTCCGGCACGGGAATCATCCCCATGCGGGACAAGGTGCACCGACCAGAACAGAGGGACCGCGATGACGATACGGCCGGTACAGTCCGGTGCCGTGACCACACGGCTTGCCGACATCGCCGCTCAGGCGGGGGTGAGCGAAGCGACCGTCAGCCGCGTCCTCAACGGCAAGCCGGGCGTCGCCGCCACCACCCGCCAGTCCGTGCTCGCAGCACTGGACGTGCTCGGCTACGAGCGTCCCGTAAGGCTGCGGCAACGCAGCGAGGGCCTGGTGGGCCTGATCACCCCGGAGCTGGAGAACCCCATCTTCCCGGCCCTGGCCCAGGTGATCGGCCAGGCGCTGACGCGGCAGGGCTACACCCCGGTACTCGCCACCCAGACCCCCGGCGGCTCCACCGAGGACGAGCTGACGGAGATGCTCGTCGACCGCGGGGTGGCCGGCATCATCTATGTCTCCGGGCTGCACGCCGACACCACCGCCGACATGGAGCGCTACGAACGCCTGCGCGCCCACGGCGTGCCCTACGTCCTGGTGGACGGCTTCTCGCCGAAGGTGCAGGCCCCCTTCATCTCGCCCGACGACCGCGCCGCGATGACCCTCGCGGTCACCCACCTCGTCTCCCTCGGCCACACCCGTATCGGCCTCGCCCTCGGCCCGAAGCGTTTCGTGCCGGTGCAGCGCAAGATCGAGGGCTTCGTCCGCGCGATGCAGGACCAGCTCGGACTGACCGCGGACAAGGTGGAGACCGACCTCGTCCAGCACTCGCTCTACACCCTGGAGGGCGGCCAGGCCGCCACCACCGCGCTGATCGCCCGCGACTGCACGGCCATCGTGTGCGCGAGCGACATGATGGCGCTCGGCGCCATCCGCGCGGCCCGCCAGCACGGCTTCGACGTACCGCGGGACATCTCCGTGGTGGGCTTCGACGACTCCCCGCTGATCGCCTTCACCGACCCGCCCCTGACCACGATCCGCAAGCCGGTGCCGGCGATGGGCCAGGCAGCGGTGCGCACGTTGCTTGAGGAGATCGGCGGTACGCCCGCGCCGCACAGCGAGTTCGTCTTCATGCCGGAACTGGTGGTCCGGGGCTCGACGGCGTCGGCGCCCGGGGAGCGGAATCGTCCCTAGGGCGGAGAATCCGCGATTTTTCCCCGTGCGCTGGGAGTAGGCGCGCCCGTCCGTCTGTTGTAGAACATGCGCCCCGGACCAGACCGGGGGATGATCGGTGACAGAACGCATTTCTGGCAGACTTTGTGCCTATGGGTGACTCGACCGTGACCAGTCTGGAAGACCGTGATCAGACGGCCGTTCCGGACCCCGTCACGGCCCCGGACAGGCCGCGGTTCCTGCGACGACTGCGTACCCCGCGCAGACCCCGCCTGTGGTTCGAGATCCTGCTGATCGGGGTGAGTTACTACACGTACTCACTCATCCGCAACGCGGTACCGGAGCAGCGAAACGAAGCCCTGCGCAACGCCGACTGGATCTGGAGAGCCGAGCACCACCTGGGCATCGCCGTGGAGGAGTCCGTCAACCACGCGGTCAACTCCGTGACTTGGCTGATCGTCGGCATGAACTACTACTACGCCACCTTGCACTTCATCGTCACGCTGACCGTCCTGGTATGGCTCTACCGCAGCCACCCGGGCCGCTACGCGGCGGCGCGACTGGTGCTCTTCGCCACCACCGGTGTGGCCCTGGTCGGCTACTACCTCTATCCCCTCGCCCCGCCCCGCCTGATGAACGGCAGCACCTTCATCGACACGGTCACGGCCCACCAGACCTGGGGTTCGATGGCCTCCGGCGACCTCAAGCACATGTCCAACCAGTACGCCGCGATGCCGTCCATGCACATCGGCTGGTCCCTGTGGTGCGGCCTGACGATCTTCACCCTGGCCCGCATCCCCTGGGTCCGCGTCCTCGGTCTCCTCTACCCGGCGGCCACCCTGATGGTGATCGTCGCCACGGCCAACCACTTCTGGCTCGACGCGGTGGGCGGCATCCTCTGCCTGACCTTCGGCTTCACGGTGGCCCGCCTCTGGTACGGCGCACTGCCGTACTCACTCCCCCAACTGGTCGCTGACGACACGAAGAGGCGCCCGCTGCCGACGAGGGTGTGACCACGCGCCCACGGCGGAAAGGGGACGGGGCGGGGGGTGTCCGCCCGCAGTGTCGGGCGTCAACAAACAGCACCACACGACCCACAGCACCGCCCGACCGAGGACGGACACCCCCGCCCCGGCCCCGACCCACCACCAAACCGTAGGCGCCACGCGCACCCCCACCGAACCCGCACAGGCGCCGCAGGCATAGACGCTCACCCCCGATGCACCACATGCCCCCCGGTCACCGTCAACCGCACCGGCGCCTGGGCCACCTCGTCCGCCGGCGCCTCCACGGGATCAACCCCCAGAGCCGTCAGGTCGGCGCGGTACCCCACGGCGACGCGCCCCGCCACCCCCTCCTCCCCCGCCGCGCGGGCCGCATGACTGGTGCACCCTTCCAGCGCCTCCAGCCCGCTCAGCCCCGCCCGCCACGACGCCGCCCCCCGCGGCGCCCGCGCGGTCGCCAGCACGGCCCGCACGTCGTACGGCGCGATCGGCCAGTCCGACCCCAACGCCAGTGTGGCGCCCGCGTCACGCAGGTCCCGCAGCCGCCACGCACGCCGAGCCCGCTCACCCCCCAGCCGCCGCGACCACTCGTCCGTACCGTCGGCCCGCGTGTACCCGGTGTGCGGCGGCTGCATCGATGCGGCGACCCCCAGCTCCGCGAACCGCGGCAGCAACGCGTCCGGCGCCGTCTCGATGTGCTCGATCCGATGGCGGCCGTACGCCGTGGGCCCCAGCCCCGCCACCACCCGCAGCACATGCCCCACCGCCGCGTCCCCGATCGCGTGCGTGGCCGTACCCACTCCGGCCCGGTGCAGATGCCGTACGGCGGCCGCGTACGCCTCGGGGTCCGGCCAGAACGCTGCCGTGCCCTGCCCGTGGCAGTCCGCGTGCTCCAGCCAGGCGGTACCACCCTCGACCGTGCCGTCCATGAAGAACTTGACCCCGGCGACCCGCCAGTGCCGCCCACCGCGCCCCTGCGACGCGACCAGCTCCGCCAGCCCGTCCTCGGACACTCCCGGCATGCACCACGGAGCGAACCGCAGCCGGACCGGCAGCACGGTCTCCCGGGCCACCGACTCGACGAGCTCCGGATCGCCCGCGTCCATGACGTGCGCCCCGGTCAGCCCGGTCGCCGCCATCGCCGACAGCAGCTCCACCAGCCGGGCGCGCCGGGCCGCGTACGACGCCCGGGGCACGACGTCGGCGAGGAGATCCATCGCCGCGTGTTCCACGAGGTGGCCGGTGGGCCGTCCGGAGGTGTCGCAGACCACCTCCGAGCGCTGGGCGAAGGCCCGCGGACCCGTCACGCCGGCCGCCGCGAGCGCCGCGCCGGTCACCAGCGCCGAGTGACCGTCGTACAGACGCAGGAAGGCCGGCGCACCCCCGAGGACGTCCTCGACGAGCGCGCGGTCGACGGGCCGCCCCTCGAACGCGTTGTGGTCGAGGCCGAAGCCCAGGACCCATCCGTCGGTCCGCCCGGCCCCGGCGAGGGCCGCCCGCAGCCCCGCCAGGTCCGTCACCCCCGACAGATCGACCCCGGTCGCCATGTCCAGCCCCCACACCGGGTGACTGTGCGCGTCGACAAGGCCGGGCACGAGGTGCGCCCCGTCCAGGGACACGACCTCGCTGCCGGGCCCGCGCCATGCGCGTACGTCCCCCTCGTCGCCGACCGCCACGATCACCCCGTCGCGTACGGCGACGGCGGTGGCGTGGGGCCGCTCGGGGTCGAGGGTGCGGACCTTGGCGCCGGTGAGGATCAGGTCGGGGGTTGCCATGAGGCGATGAACTCCTTTGTCCGGTAGGACTATTCGACGAGGGCGTCGGGCTCGGCAGGCTCGGCGGCGAAGCCGGCGTACACCTGCGGCCGCCGGCGACGCAGCCACCACGCGAGGACCAGACCGACGACGAACACCGCGGGCGCCGTGACGATCAGGATCGTGTTGACGGTCGTGGACGCGCCGGTGAACAGGTCGATGTGCGTGATGACGAGCCCTATCGCGGTCGCGAGCAGCACCGCCGCGAGGACCGGCGCGACGACCGTGCGCAGGACGCCCTCCTGGTGGCTGACCCGACGGAAGTAGCAGGGCACGGCGATCGCGACGAGGAGCTGGAGGACGAACAGGCCGATCATGCCCGGGGTGTTCACCCACAGCAGCAGCTGCTGGTACGGGTCGGCGTGCGCCGCCCAGAAGGCCACGACCACGACCGCGCCGAGGACGGTCTGGGCGATCCCGGCGACGTACGGAGAGCGGTGCCGGGGGTGGACACGGCCCCACGCCTTCGGCAGGACGCCCTCCTCGGCGAGCGCGAGGGCGTACCGGTTGATCGCGTTGTGGAAGGCGAGCAGCGAGGCGATGACGCTGGTGACGATGAAGACGTGCATCAGGTCGGCCGCCCAGGAACCCACATACGTGGTGATGGCGGAGAAGAACAGCCCGCCGGGGTCCTTGGCGGCCGCCGCGATGACCTGGCTGTTGCCGAAGGCCTGGATGACGATCCAGACCATGAAGGCGTAGAAGAGGCCGAGGAAGGCGATGGCCACGTAGGTGGCGCGCGGGATGGTGCGGTTCGGGTCGCGGGCCTCGCGGCGGTAGATGACGGTCGACTCGAAGCCGGTGAACGCGGCGAAGGCGAAGGCCAGGACGACCGCCGTGCCGGAGACGAACACGTGTCCCGGCGCGAAGGCGGCGCCCGACAGCCCGTGTGCGCCGCCCTTGACCAGGACACCGCCCGCGAGCAGCACCAGGATGCCGGTCTCGGCCGCCAGGAGCACGCCCAGCACCTTGGCGCCGAAGTCGATCGAGCGGAAGCCGCCGTAGCCGATGAGGAGCAGTCCGGCGAGGGAGATCGGCAGCCAGGGGACGTCGGCGCCGAAGAGGGCGTGCAGGGTGTCCTTGGTGGCGGAGGCGAGGAGGCCGTAGACGCCGATCTCCATGCCGTTGTAGCCGATCAGGGCGAGCAGGGCGGCACCGATGCCGACGGCGGGGCCGAGACCGCGGGTGATGTAGGCGTAGAAGGCGCCGCCGCTCTTCACATGGCGGCTCATGGTGGTGAAGCCGACGGCGAAGACGGCGAGGGTGATGCCGGCGATGAGATAGCCGGCGGGGGCGCCGATGCCGCCGAGCAGGATCGCGAGCGGGGCGACGCCTGCCATGACGGTGAGCGGGGCGGCGGCGGACACCACGAAGAACGCGATGTCGGCGGTGCCGAGGGAGCCGGAGCGGAGCGTCGTGGTGCCGGGTGGCGTGCTCTCCGCGGAGGTATCGGGGGTGGTGACGGACATGGGCGAAGCCCTTCGAGCGCGACGGACGGGGAGGGTTCCGGGCGTGCGGGGTGGCCGGCGTTCCCGGAGCACGTCGTGATCCGGGCCCGTAAATCTAAAGGCTTTCGGTTTCGGCAATGTAGCCTCCTCCTGGGCATCCGGGAAGACCTCCAGGGGGAACACAGACATGGGACGGCCGCGCACACCGCTCCTCGACCGTGAGCGCATCACCACCACGGCGCTGGAACTCGTGGACGAGCAGGGCGACTTCAGCGTGCCGCAGATCGCGAAGCGGCTCGGCGCGCAGACTGGCTCGGTGTATCACCATGTGGACGGCCGGGACGGCATCGTGGAGCTGCTGCGCGAACGGGTCGCCTCCGCGATCGACCCGGGGACGCTGGACGCGACGCCGTGGGACACAGCACTGGAGGCCTGGGCCCGCTCCTACCGCGCTGCCTTCGCCGCCCACCCAAAGGCGATCCCGCTGCTGATGACATCACCCGTACGAGCGCCCCGGGTCCTGGAGCAGTACGAGCGCGCGGTCACTCTTCTGCTCGACGCGGGCTTCGCCCCGGCCGAGGTGATGCCCCTGCTGATCGCCCTGGAGAACCTGATCCTGGGCTCGGCCCTGGACCTCGCGGCACCGGAGACGATGTGGGAGCTGACGGAGGAGGTGCCGACGCCCCGGCTGGCGGAGGCCTTGGCCGCGGTGGGCGAGGGCCGGGCGGACCGGGCGTTCGAGGTGGGGTTGGCCGGCTACCTCCGTCACGCACGGGCACTGCACCAGGCCTCCGCCCCGTAGAGAGCTCAGGCCTAGGCTCCGTAGAGAACTCAGACCTAGGCCCCGTAGAACAGCGTCTCCACAACCCCCCGAGCCCTCCGCGCCGTACGCCGGTACGCGTCCAGCATGTCCCCCACATGCCCGTCCGCGTACCCCAAGTACCGCCCCACGGCGGCCAGTTCCCGCCCCCCGGAGGGAAACGTGTCGCCCGCCCTCCCGCGCACCAGCATCACCGCGTTGCGCACCCGCGTGGCCAGTACCCATGCCTCGTCGAGGATGGACGCGTCCTCCGGCGAGATGAGCCCGGCCTCCCGCGCGGCGGCGAGCGCCTCCCGGGTCCGGGTCGTCCGCAGCCCCGACTCGGCCCGCCCGTGCTGGAGTTGCAGCAGCTGTACGGTCCACTCCACGTCGGACAGCCCGCCCGGCCCCAGCTTGGTGTGCAGCTTCGGGTCGGCACCGCGAGGCAGCCGCTCCGACTCCATACGGGCCTTCAGCCGCCGGATGTCCCGGACGGCGTCGTCGCCGAGCCCGCCCGCCGGATACCGCAGCGGATCGATCAGCTCGACGAACCGCCGCCCCAACTCCTCGTCCCCGGCGACGGGTTCGGCCCGCAGCAGCGCCTGTGACTCCCAGACGAGCGACCACCGGCGGTAGTACGCCTCGTAGGACTTGAGTGTGCGCACCATCGGCCCCGACTTGCCCTCGGGCCGCAGGTCGGCGTCGATGAGCAGCGGCGGGTCCGCGCTCGGGATCTGCAGCAGCCTTCGCATCTCGGAGACCACCTTGTTCGCCGCGTCGGAGGCCTCCCGCTCCTCCACGCCCTCGCGCGGCTCGTGCACGAACAGGACGTCCGCGTCGGAGCCGTAGCCCAGTTCGTGGCCGCCGAAGCGGCCCATGCCGATGATCGCGAACCGGGTGGGCAGGGTGTCGCCCCAGCCTCCCCATCGCACCACCGCGCGCAGGGTGCCCGCGAGGGTGGCCGCCGTCAGGTCGGAGACCGCGCCGCCGACCCGGTCCACCAGCGCGCCCTGGTCGGCCTCGGCGGGCTGTGTCTCGGTGCCGTAGGAGCCGACGATGTCGGCGGCGGCCGTGCGGAACAGCTCGCGGCGGCGGACACCGCGGGCCGCCGTGACGCCCTGGGCCGCGCCGTCCGCGCGGCCGACCGCGGCCAGTATCTCCTGCTCCAGATGGTCCCGCCCGCGCGGCTCCAGTCCCCCGCCGCCGTCTGCGTCCCCGAGCAGCGCGACCGCCTCCGGTGCCCGCATCAGCAGATCGGGGGCGAGCCGTCCGGCGGAGAGCACGCGCGCGAGGTTCTCGGCGGCGGCGCCCTCGTCCCGCAGCAGCCGCAGATACCAGGGGGTCTTGCCCAACGCGTCCGACACCTTGCGGAAGTTGAGCAGACCGGCGTCAGGGTCGGCCGAGTCCGCGAACCAGCCGAGCAGAACGGGCAGCAGAGTGCGCTGGATGGCGGCCTTGCGGGTGACCCCGGAGGCCAGCGCCTCCAGGTGGCGCAGTGCGGCCGCCGGGTCGGCGTACCCGAGCGCGACCAGCCGCTCACGGGCCGCCTCGGGGCTCAACCGGGCCTCTCCTGGGGCGAGTTGGGCGACGGCGTCGAGGAGCGGCCGGTAGAAGAGCTTCTCGTGCAGCCGTCGTACGACCGCCGCGTGCCGGCGCCATTCGCGGTTCAGGGCGACGACCGGGTCGGTGCGCAGCCCCAGGGAGCGGCCGAGGCGGCGCTGGTCGGCCTCGGCCTCGGGGACGAGGTGGGTGCGGCGCAGTCGGTAGAGCTGGATGCGGTGCTCCATGGAGCGCAGGAAGCGGTAGGCGTCGTCGAGCTGGACGGCGTCCTCCCGGCCGACATAGCCGCCCGCCGCGAGCGCCTGGAGCGCGTCGAGGGTCGTGCCGCTCCTGAGGGACGTGTCCGCCCGTCCGTGCACCAACTGCAGCAGCTGGACGGCGAATTCGACGTCCCTGAGGCCGCCGGGGCCGAGCTTCAGCTCGCGGTCGATCTCGGCGGCCGGGATGTTCTCCACCACCCGGCGGCGCATCTTCTGCACGTCGGTGACGAAGTTCTCCCGCTCGGCGGCCTGCCAGACGAGGGGTTCGAGGGCGGCGACGTACGCCTCGCCGAGCTCGGTGTCGCCGGCCACCGGGCGGGCCTTGAGCAGGGCCTGGAACTCCCAGGTCTTGGCCCAGCGCTGGTAGTAGGCGAGGTGGCTGGAGAGGGTGCGCACCAGGGGGCCGTTGCGGCCCTCGGGACGCAGGTTGGCGTCGACGGGCCAGATGGAACCCTCGACGGTGGTCTCCGAGCACACCCGCATCATGTGCGAGGCCAGCCTGGTGGCGGACCTGAGCGCCTTGCCCTCGTCGGCGCCCTCGACGGCCTCCCCGACGAAGATGACGTCGACGTCGGAGACGTAGTTGAGCTCGTGGCCGCCGCACTTGCCCATCGCGATGACCGCTAGGCGGCACAGCGCGGCGTCCTCGGGGGCGGCGGCGCGGGCGATGGCGAGCGCGGCGCGCAGGGTGGCGGTGGCGAGGTCGGCGAGCTCGGCGGCCGTCTCGGCGACATCGGTGGTGCCGCACACGTCCCGGGCGGCGATGGACAGCAGACAGCGGCGGTAGGCGACGCGCAGCGACACCGGGTCGGTCGCCTCCACCAGGCCGCGCTCGAACTCCTCGACCCCCGGGTGCAGGTCCCGCGGTTCGTAGGTGACCAGCGCGTGCCAGTCGCGCGGGTGCCGGGTGAGGTGGTCGGCGAGCGCGGCGGAGGCACCGAGGACGCCGAGCAGCCGGTCCCGGAGCGGCTTGGCCGCTATCAGGGTGTCGAGCAGCTCCCGGCGCGCCGTGGGAGCGGGCTGCGCTTCGAGCAGTCGTACGAGACCGTGCAGCGCGAGGTCGGGGTCGGCGGTGGCACCCAGGGCATCCAGCAGCACCGGGTCGTTGCGCACGGGCGTGAGTTCGGCGCTGTCCAGGAGCCGCTCGGCGGCGGAGGGATCGGTGAAGCCGTGCCGCAGCAGCCGAGTGAAGGTACTGCTCCTGCGCCCCGGCGCCGTCATCCCGGACCTCCCTCGGATCAGGTTCGTACTGGCCAGAGCCTAACCGGAGCCACTGACACAGGCCCCTGGGCGTGCGGCGCCGAGTTCTCGCCGGGGCGCGCACGGCGATCCTGTGGCGCCCGGGAGCGATATGGGCTTCGGTAGGAGGGAGCCGTTCGGCGAGAGGCACGACAGACGCACGACCGAAGCACGACAGACGCACGACCGACGTTCGACGAAGGAGTCGTTCCATGGACATGAGTCTCGAAGTGATCCTTCTGCCCGTCTCCGACGTGGACCGGGCGAAGGAGTTCTACCGGGACAAGGTCGGCTTCCATGTGGATCTCGACGGCGAGGTGATGGAGGGCGTGCGGATCGTGCAGCTCACGCCACCTGGCTCGGGCTGTTCGATCGCGCTGGTGGACGGCCTGCAGGTGCCGACGGGGACGCCTCGGCCGGGCACGTACCACGGCATGCAGCTGTGCGTGACGGACGCCAAGGCGGCGTACGACGAGCTGACCGCGCGCGGTCTTGACGTGACCGAGCCGCAGCAGTTCGCGCCGCAGGACGGGGCCACCTTCATGTACTTCAAGGACCCCGACGGCAACGGCTGGGCGATCCAGGAGTACCGGCGCCGGGCCACCGAGCCGCTCCACCAGGTGCTGGCCCAGCTGGCCGCCGAGCGGCAGTAGTTCACCCGCTCTTCACCCACCGGGTTGGGCGACGTGAGCCCCGGGAATGTTGGCGTGTGCATGCTCTGTCCGCACCGCCAGCCCCGCCCCTTCCCCCCTCCGGAGGTTGATGTGTCCGGCAGTACCGCAAGTCCTGCCCGTCCCCGCGCCCACCGCGGCCGGGCCGCGCTCGCGTCCGCGGTCGCCTTCACGGCGGCGGCCGTCGGCCTGTGGACCGGCCTCGGCGGTTCCTCGTCCGCGGCCTCGGCCGTGCCGACCCCGGACCACGTGGTCGTCGTGGTCATGGAGAACCACGCCTACAGCCAGGTCATCGGCTCCTCCAGCGCCCCGTACATCAACTCGCTGAAGACCGGCGGCGCCAACCTGACCCAGTCGTACGCGATCACCCACCCGAGCCAGCCCAACTACTACGCCCTGTTCTCCGGCTCCACCCAGGGCGTCACCGACGACAGCTGCGTCACCCCGGGCTTCTCCTCCGCCGCCAACCTGGCCTCCGAGGCGATCGCCGCGGGCCGCACCTGGGCCAGCTACAACGAGTCGCTGCCCAGCCAGGGCTCGACCACGTGCAGCAGCGGCGACTACGCGCAGAAGCACGACCCGTGGTTCGGCTTCAAGAACGTGCCGACATCCAGCGCGAAGACGTTCGCGCAGTTCCCCACGGACTACTCGACGCTGCCGCAGATCTCCTTCGTCACCCCCAACCTGTGCAGCGACATGCACGACTGCTCGGTGTCCACCGGTGACACCTGGCTGAAGAACAACCTGGGCGGCTACGCCACCTGGGCCAAGACCCACAACAGCCTCCTCGTCATCACCTTCGACGAGGACAACCGCCTCTCCGGCAACCGCATCCCGACGGTCCTGTACGGCCAGCCGGTCACCGCGGGTTCGTCCTCCTCCACCACCTACAACCACTACGACCTGCTGCGCACCCTGGAGGACACCCAGGGCCTGTCCGCGCACGCGGGCAACGCGGCGTCCGCCCAGGACATCACCGGCATCTGGGCGTCCTGACGTGTACGTAGCGGACAGCCGCGCGAGCAAGCCGGCGTCCGCGGAGGGCGCCGCCCGGCCCACACCGGCCGGGCGGCGCCGTGCCGCGGTCGCGCCCACCGTCCTCGCGCTCGGCACCGTCAGCCTGATCACGGACGTCTCCTCGGAGATGGTGACGGCCGTCCTCCCCCTGTACCTGGTGGCGGGCCTGGGCCTGTCCCCGCTGGGCTTCGGCCTCCTGGACGGTATCTACAACGGCTTCTCGGCACTCGTACGCCTGGCCGGCGGCCATCTGGCCGACCGGGGCGGCGGCCGCCACAAGTGGGTGGCGGGTCTCGGTTACGGCATCTCGGCCCTGTGCAAGCCTCTCCTGCTGCTGGCCCACTCCCTCACCCCCATCGGCCTGGTCCTGGCCGCCGACCGCACGGGCAAGGGGCTGCGTACGGCCCCTCGCGACGCGCTGATCTCCCTGTCCTCCACGCCCGAGACCCGGGGCCGCGCCTTCGGTGTGCACCGCGCGATGGACACGGCGGGCGCGCTGCTCGGCCCGCTGGCGGCGTTCCTGATCCTGCGGGCCACGGTGGACGGCTACGACGCGGTGTTCACGGTGAGCTTCTGCGTGGCGGTGGCCGGGGTGCTGGTCCTGGTGCTGTTCGTACCGGGATCGTCGTCCGCGCCGGCGATCGAGGCGGCCGTACGCCCCACACTGCGCGCCGCGGTCGGACTGCTCCGCCACCGGGACGTCCGCCGCATCACCGTCTGCGCGCTGCTGCTGGGGCTGGCGACGGTGAGCGACTCCTTCGTGTACCTGCTCCTGCAACGCCGTCTCGGCGTCCCCGACCGCTGGTTCGCCCTCCTCCCCCTCGGCACGGCGGCGGCGTTCCTGCTGCTGGCGGTGCCGCTGGGCCGACTGGCCGACCAGGTGGGCAGCCGGCGGGTCTTTCTGGCCGGTCACGGCGCCCTGCTCCTCGCCTACACCCTCCTGCTCACCTCCTGGCACGGCACGTTCCTGCCGTACGCGGTGCTGCTCCTGCACGGCACCTTCTACGCGGCGACCGACGGTGTACTGATGGCGGCGGCCTCGGACAACGTGCCGGAGGCGCTGCGCTCGTCGGGCCTCGCGGTGGTGCAGACGGGTCAGGCACTGGCCCGTTTCGCCTGCTCGCTGGGGTTCGGCGCGGCCTGGTCCCTGTGGGGCGACCGCACGGCGTTGCTCGCGTCGACGGCAACGTTGCTGCTGTGCGCGACCGTGTCCCTGGCCTTTCTCCGTCCCGCGGCACGGGAGAACACCTGATGACGCCGAGGAGCGACCGCACGACACTGCCGGTGCGGTTGCCGTGTGCGACCGTGGCCCACCTGTTCCTACGCCCCGCGGCTCGGGAGTACGCCTGATGACCATCCGCAACCGCGTCCTGATCCTCCTGGCGGCCGTGATCGCCCTGGCGGCGGTGGCCGTGGCGGCGGTGTTGCACGCCTCCGCCCGCGCGGAACGCCGGGACCGGGCCCAGCCGGGCGGCCCGCGCGTGACCTCGGGGACGGTCACGCTCACGACCCCCGGCCGCATGGTCTTCCGCAACATGGCGTGGGGCCCGCACCGCGACGAACTGGCCACGGTCCCGGCGTCCGACCCCTCGGGCCCCCGCACCGCCTCGGGCGTCAAGTGCCTGCGCTTCTACGCCGCTTCGGGCACGGGAGTGTGCCTGCAGGCGGTCCACGGCCCGGTCTCGGACACGTACCGCGCGCTGATCCTGGACGCGCACCTGCGCACCCGGGCCCACTACGACGTCCCCGGCATCCCGTCCCGCGCCCGCGTCTCCCCGACGGGCCGCTTCGCCGCGTGGACGGCCTTCGTGGGCGGCGACTCGTACGCCGGCACGAACTTCTCGACACGAGCCGCGATCGTGGACGTCCGCACAGGGAAGCTGACGTCCTCCCTGGAGGCGTACCGCATCCTGAAGGACGGCCACGTCTACCACGCCCCGGACGTCAATTTCTGGGGCGTGACGTTCGCAGGGGACGACCGCACGTTCTACGCGACGCTGGCCACGGGCGGCAGCACCTACCTGGTCCGGGGAGACCTCCACACCCGAACCGTCACAACGCTCCACCAGAACGTCGAATGCCCGTCCCTCTCCCCCGACGGCACCCGCATCGCCTACAAGAAACGAGTCAAGGGCCTCCCGAAGGACGCCCCTTGGCGCCTGTACGTCCTCGACCTCCGCACGATGCACGAAACCCCGCTCGCGGAGCCCCGAAGCGTGGACGACCAGGCAGTCTGGCGCGACAACCGCACCCTGGTCTACGCCCTCCCGGGCGACTACGGAGCGGACCTGTACACAATCCCGTCGGACGGCACGGGCAAGCCCCAACGCATCAGCACGGCGGCGGTGTCTCCCGCCTACCTGACGCAGTGATCCGCTGACGGGAAGGGCGGCCGGCCCCTCACCCACCGATTCCGAAGGACAGTCCCTTTTGATCACGGTTGGCGGCTTCCGGCGGGGCGACCAGGCCTACGCGCATCAAAACCGCGTTCCACTCACCCCAGTCGTAGTCCTACCCACGCGTACTGGTCATGAGCGCTCGGGAACAACGACGCCGCCACCGGATGACGATCAACGGTTACGGGACGGCCTCAGTCGAACCGCTCCAGATCCCGCAGCCAAGCCCGCGCCGAACTGTCGCTCGGCGCCCGCCAATCCCCCCGCGGCGACAGCGAACCGCCCGCCGAGACCTTCGGCCCGTTCGGCATCGCCGAGCGCTTGAACTGGGCGAAGGCGAAGAAGCGTCGGCAGAAGACCTCCAGCCAGTGCCGGATCTCCGGCAGGTCGTACGCCACCCGCTTGGCCTCGGGGAAGTTCGGCGGCCAGGCACCCGTCTTCGGGTCGTGCCAGGCGTGCCAGGCCAGGAAGGCGATCTTCGACGGCCGGAAGCCGTAGCGCAACACGTGGAACAGCGTGAAGTCGTGCAACGCGTACGGCCCGATCTTCGACTCGGTGGACTGCATCTCCTCGCCCGGCACCAGCTCCGGGCTGATCTCGGTGTCGAGGATCGCGGCGAGCGTCCGGCCCGTCTCCTCGTCGTGCTGGCCGCTGGAGATGACCCACCGGATCAGATGCTGGATCAGTGTCTTCGGCACGCCCGAGTTGACGTTGTAGTGGCTCATCTGGTCGCCCACGCCGTACGTGGACCAGCCCAGCGCCAGCTCCGAGAGGTCACCCGTGCCGAGCACGATGCCGCCCCGCTGGTTGGCCAGCCGGAACAGGTAGTCGGTGCGCAGTCCCGCCTGCACGTTCTCGAACGTGACGTCGTACACCGGCTCGCCGGAGGCGAAGGGATGCCCCATCTCCTGCAGCATCAGCCGCGCGGTCGGCGTGATGTCCAGCTCGGCCGCGGTGACCCCGAGCGCCGCCATCAGCTTGTGGGCGTTGTCCCTGGTGTGGTCGCTGGTGGCGAAACCGGGCAGCGTCCAGGCCAGGATGTCGCTGCGCGGACGCCCGGCCCGGTCCATCACCCGGGCGGCGACGATCAGCGCGTGCGTGGAGTCCAGACCGCCGGACACCCCGATGACCACCTTCGGGCCACCGATCGCCGCGAGCCGCTGCTGCAGGCCCTCGACCTGGATGTTGTACGCCTCGTAGCAGTCCTGGGCGAGCCGCTCGGCGTCGGCCGGCACGAACGGGAACCGCTCGACGCGGCGCCTGAGCCCCACATCCGTCTGCGGCGGGGCGAGTTCGAAGGACACCGTCCGGAAGTCACCGGTCCGCGCGCTGTGCGTACGGCGGTTGTCGTCGAACGTGCCCATCCGCATGCGCTCCTGCCGCAGCAGGTCCAGGTCCACGTCGGCCACGGCGTACTCGTCGCCGAGCGGGAAACGCTCGGTCTCGGCCAGCAGCACACCGTTCTCGTAGACCATGGCCTGCCCGTCCCAGGACAGGTCGGTCGTCGACTCGCCGAGACCCGCCGCCGCGTAGACGTACGCCGCCAGGCAGCGTGAGGACGCCGAGCGGCACAGCAGCTTGCGGTCCTCGGCCCGCCCGACCGTGATCGGGCTGCCCGAGAGGTTGACCAGGACGGTCGCGCCGGCGAGGGCCGCCTCCGCGCTGGGCGGCACCGGGACCCACATGTCCTCGCAGATCTCCGCGAACAGCACCAGGCCCGGCACGTCCTCGGCGGTGAACAGCAGATCCACGCCGAACGGCACGCTCTCGCCGCCCAGACGGATCGATCCGCCTCGCTCGTCCGCGCCGTCGCCGATCTGCCGGCGCTCGTAGAACTCCCGGTAGTTCGGCGGGTACGACTTCGGCACGACCCCGAGGACCCGGCCGCGGTGCACCACCACCGCGCAGTTGTAGACCCGGTTGCGGTGGCGCAGCGGGGCGCCGACGACCAGCACCGGCAGCAACTCGGCCGACCCGGCGACCACGTCCGCGACCGCGTCCTCGACCTGGTCGAGCAGCGCGTCCTGCAGCAGCAGATCCTCGATCGAGTAGCCGCACAGCCCCATCTCCGGGAACACGGCGACGGCGACCCCGTCCTCGGCACATCTGCGCGCCTGGCGCAGTACCGCTTCGGCGTTGGCGGGCGGATCCGCGATGACGGTGTGACCCGTACACGCGGCGACGCGTGCGAACCCGTGCTGATAAATGGACCAGAAGTTCGACTGAGGCACGGAATCCAGTGTAATCGTCAGAGCGACGCGATCGGTGAGGCGGGGTGCGGGACGCCCCCCGCGCCGCCCGCTCGGGCCGTCAGCTCTCGTAGCCCAGCACCGTCATCATCCCCGCCTCCGCGTGGTAGACGTTGTGGCAGTGGACCATCCACAGCCCCGGGTTGTCGGCGTCGAAGTCGACCCTGAGGGTCTTCCTCGGCAGCACGATCGCCGTGTCCTTGCGCGGGCCCCCCGTCACGTCGGCCAGGGCGAAGGTGTGCCCGTGCACATGGAGCGGGTGCCACATGGCCGTGGAGTTCACGAACTCCAGCCGGACCCGCTCACCGGCCCGCACCGGATGGCGCTGCGAGGGCGTGTACGGCTTGCCGTCGAAGGCCCAGTCGTAGTGCGTCATCCTGCCGGTGAGCCGGAGCCTGATCGTCCGGTCCGGGTTCCTGCGCTTCAGGGCCACGGACTGGTCCGCCCTCAGCCGGTCCGCGGTCAGCAGCCTTCTGCCCAGCTCACTCGGACGGGTGGTGGCCGAGGGCGTGCCGCCGCTCCCCGTCCGCAGCAGCGCCATCGTCGACGCGTCCTTGCCCTCGGCCAGCGCGGTCAGCGGGAAGACACCGTCACCGGCCGTCACCAGCACGTCATAGCGCTCGCCCATGCCGATCAGCAGCGCGTCCGTGCGGGCGTGCTTGACCGGGTAGCCGTCCGTGTGTGTCACCGTCATCTCGTGCCCGCCGAGGGCGACCCGGAAGGCCGTGTCCCCGCCGGCGTTGACGAACCGGATGCGGATCCGGTCCCCGGGACGCGCCTTGAAGGCCGAAGGTGCCTTCGCCGTACGCCCGTTGACCAGGAAGTACGGGTACTCGACATCGCCGGCGTCACCGCCCAGCAGGTTGCTGTGGCCGCCCGCCATCACCCGGGACCGGGCGGAGGGTGAGGGCAAGGGTGACGGCGAGCTGCGCTCGCGCATCGGCATGTGGGACATACCGCTGTCCGAGTCCCCCATGCCGCCGCCCATGCTCATGCCCCTGCCGCCGGTCAGCTGCGCGAACACGGCGTCCGGGGTGGTGCCGTCCACCCCGTCCAGCCAGTCGTCCAGGACGACCACCCACTCCTTGTCGTAGGACAGGGGCTCCTTGGGGTCCTCCACGATCAGCGTTCCGTACAGCCCGCGGTCGAGCTGGACGCCGGAGTGCGGATGGAACCAGTACGTGCCCGGGTGCGGGACCGTGAAACGGTAGGTGAAGTCCGCGCCCGGTTCGATCGCGCGCTGGGTGAGGCCGGGGACCCCGTCCATGTCGTTGCGCAGGGCAATGCCGTGCCAGTGCAGGGACGTGGTGTCGGAGAGGTGGTTGGCCAGGGTCACGGCGAGGGTGTCGCCCGCGGTGACGCGCACATCCTTGCCGGCCAGGGCGCCGCCGTACGACCAGGAGGTGACCTTGCGCTCGCCGAGGTCCAGCGAGGACCGGGTGGCGGTGAGGCGGACCGTGCGCACCGCGCCGCGTCCGCTCGCCGCGCGTCGCTGCTCCGCGGCGGCGACCTCCTTGCCGGCCGGGTCGACATAGCCCTTGGGATCGCTCGCCGCGGAGCCACTGTGTCCGAAGGGTCCCGAGCCCGAGCAGGCGGCCAGGAATCCCGCCCCGGCGACGGTGATGGATGCGCCGAGGACGGAACGGCGCGTGGGAGTACGCATGATGTGCTGACACCTCGTCATAGGGGGTGCGAAGGGCTGGCCTGGACGCGTCTGCTGCTTCTGGTACACCGCCGACGGCGCGGAGGTTCCCACCCCGAACGGGTGAGATCACGCGGGCAGCGCGAAGCAGCCGGTGTGCGGGCCTATATGCGCGGCACCGACGAGACCGGCGACCAGCAGCAGGAGGAGCGTGAACGGGCTCAGCAACGCCAGGCACACGGACGCGGGGTCCATTCCGGCCATGGCGGACGGGTCGGTGCTCAAGGACGGGCCGGTGCTGAGGGACGGGCCGGTGCTCAAGGACGTACTGGTGCTGAGGGACGGGCCGGTGCTCATGACCGGCTCGGAGGCGATGACGATGCCGAGGGGCAGCGGCGCGAACAGCGGCAGCCGTCCGTACGTCTGTCTCCGCGGCGGGGTCATGTCCGCAGGCTACCCCCGTCGGGTATACGTGTGCGCCCGCTCCCCGAGGGGAACGGGCGCACGATCACCGGAAAGGCTCAGTGCTTCCGGTACGACTCGACGTAGCCGTTCGCGGGCGTGCCCACGCCGGTGACGTCGTCGTAGCCCTTGACCGCGGACAGCGAGCTGTCCTTGCCGAGGCTGCGGACCGAGGTGATCAGACCGCCCGAGGCGTCGACGCTGTTGGCGAAGTCGACGCGGGCGACCGCGAGGTCCTTGCCGGTCGGCTTGTCGGTGACGTCGTGGTACACACCCTTGGTGTAGCGGGCGTAGATCTCCGGGTTGGCGAAACCGATCGCCTTGCCGCCACGCGCCTCCTGGGCCAGTGCCTGGACGGCCGCGATCACCGGAGCGGCGAGCGAGGTGCCGCCGATGCGGTACTCGCTGTACTGCACCGACCCGTCCGGGAAGGTCTGCGTCTGGCCGACCTTGAAACCGGTGTTGGGGTCGGCGATGGCCGCGATGTCCGGGACGACGCGGTTGCCGGCGGCGTTGTTGGCCTTGGCGAGCGCGTCCGGGACGACACCCTTCTGGTAGTACGGCTCGGCGACCGTCTTGCTGGTGCCGCCGCCCGCACCCGAGGTGAACGCGCCGGGGAAGTTGGTCCAGCTCTTGCCGTCCGCGGACAGCAGAGCCTTCTCGGTGCCCCAGCCGGTCTCCCACTGGTACGTGTCGCCCTTGCCGACCGCGAGCGAGGTACCGCCGACCGCCGTCACCCAGGCCGAGTTGGCGGGGGTGTCGACCTGCTTCGTACCGGTGTTGGCGACCTCGTCGCCGTTGTCACCGGAGGAGAAGTAGAAGCCGATGCCCTCGACCGCGCCGAACTGGAACACCTGGTCGTAGGCGGCCGCGAGGTCCGGCGTCTGGTTGGCCTCGATGTCGCCCCAGGAGTTGGAGACGATGTCGGCGAGGTGGTTGTCGACCACCTTGCTCAGCGAGTCCAGCAGGTCGTCGTCCAGGCAGGACGCGCCACCCACGTACGTGACGTGCGCGTCCGGCGCGACCGCGTGCACGGCCTCGACGTCGAGGGTCTCCTCGCCGTACCAGCCGGAGGCGTCGCACTCGTCGGCGCCGGTGTGCGTGTACTTCTTGGGCAGCACCTGGTTCAGCTGGCCGGTCTTCCAGGCCGCGTCACCGTGCTTCTTCGCGTACGTCTGCGCGTCGAAGGCGATGGTCGGCGAGGCGTACGCGTCCGTGATGGCGACACGCACCCCCTGACCCGTGTACTTGCCCGCGCCGTACGCGGCACGCAGCTGCTTGCCGGTGTAGCCCTCGATGGCGTACGGGATCTTCGTGCCGTACGCGTCCGGCAGCGTGCTCGCGATGTTCGAGCCGAAGTACGAGGAGAACGGCCCGGAGTTCTTGAACACGGAGCCGGGACCGGGCAGCTGGTCGTCGTGGCTCGCCTTGTGCGGGGCGTTGTCCAGGCCGGTGACGGTCAGGACGGCGCCCTTGAGGCTGTCCGGCACCGAGGCCGTCTTCGACGGGGCGCGGTAGGTCTTCGAGCCCTTGACGAAGTTGTGCAGCTGGGTGCCGAACGCCTTCTCGGCGGCGGCCACGTCACCGGTGACGGAGACGTAGTGCTGCGTGACACCGGTGACCTTCAGGCCGTTGGCCGTCAGCCACGACTTGACCGCGGCCACCTGGGCCTTGGTCGCGCCGAACGCGGTCTGCGCCTTCTTGGCGCTGAGGTACTTGCCGTACTGCGGCGAGCTCGGGTCGGACACGGCCTTCGCGTACGCGGCGAGACCCGTCGCGTTCCGGCCGGCCAGGTAGACCCGGAGCTTCACCTGGGCGGCGTTCGAGGCGTCGCCCTTGTCCGCCTTGGCCGTGGCCCAGGCGGGCTTGGTGCCCGCCAGAGAGTCACGGGCCGGGTTGTCCGCGGCGTGCGCCGCGGGTATGCCGAGCGCCAGCGCGCCGGTGATCATGGGCAGCGTCGCCGCCATGCTCACCGCGCGAAGTTTGGCGCGGTTGGATCTCATGGAACCCCCTGCGATGCGGTTCTTCGCATGTGTGGTCGGTCGCCGGTGATCCGCGTAGACCGAGCCGCGGCGGAGGCACGGAATTGGATCACACGGTAGGGGTCACTCTTTCGATGAACAGTTCATGCCAGGGGAATGAGAACACCAAGAAGAACCCAAGGAAGCGCTGTCTGAGGCGATTTAGGGCTTACGTCCTTCGGTGTTTTCGGCCTTCGACGGCAATTCCTACGACCTGGGCTTCGCGCCGCGCTCCTTGAGCATGTCCGCCATCAGCTTGATCTCGGACTGCTGCGCGTCGACCATGCCCTGCGCGAGCTGCTTCTCCACGCCGACCTGGCACTTGGCGACACAGCCCTCGGCCATGTGGATGCCGCCTTTGTGATGGTCCGTCATGAGCTGGAGGTAGAAGATCTCGGCCTGCTTGCCGTTGAGGGTGCCGAGCTTGTTCATCTCGGTGTCCGTCGCCATGCCGGGCATCAGCGAGCCGTCCCCGCGCTCGGGCATGTCGCCCATGCCCATCCAGGACATCGGCGGCTTGGCCGACACCTTCGGCAGCCCCCACAGATCCAGCCAGCCCAGCAGCATCCCGCGCTGGTTGGCCTGCGTCTGCGCGATGTCGTAGGCGAGGCGCCGCACTTCCGCGTTCTTCGTGCGGTCGCGGACGATGTACGACATCTCGACGGCCTGCTGGTGATGGACCGCCATGTCCCGGGCGAACCCCGCGTCGGCGGACTCCGCGGCCGGCGTGCCCGGGCTCGACCCGCCGTCCTCGGCGACCGCGTAGGTGATCGCGCCGGCCGCGACGAGCGCCGCCGCGGCGGTTCCCGCGATCCAGCCGATGTGCTTCCTCATCTCACATCGTCCCGCCCGTGCACGAGGCACCCGGCTCAGGCGTCTGCTTCCCCTGGACGTACGTCTCGAGGAACTTGGCGACCTTCGGGTCGTCCGCGCTCGTCACGCCCAGCTGGTGGCCCCACGCCGTCAGCTCGATCGGCGAGGTCTGGTTGGTGTACGGGCTCATCAGCGAGTACGGCGTCTGCTTCACCTTCGCCGCGAGCGTGTCCACGTCGGACTTCTTCGCCTTGTCGGTGTACGTCACCCACACCGCGCCGTGCTCCAGCGCGTGCACGGCGTTCTCGTCCTTGACGGCCTTGGTGTAGACGTTGCCGTTGCAGTTGAGCCACACCGGGTTGTGGTTGCCGCCGACCGGCGGGTGCATCGGGTAACTCACCGTCCCCGAGACGTGGTTGCGGGACAGCTTGCCCGCCCAGGTCTGCACGCCGTCCTTGCCCGTGGTGAAGTGCCCGGAATCCCCGGAGCTGCCGCCCTTGGCGTCGCTCGCGGTGTCGCTCTTCTTGTCCGACTGGTTGTTGACGAGGACCACACCGCCGACGACGAGGCCGGCGACGACGACCACGCTCGCGCCGATGACGAGGATGCGATTGCGCCGCTCACGGGCCTTCTCGGCGCGCCGCATCTCCTCTATGCGCGCCTTGCGAGCGGCACTGGTGGTCTTCGAGCCCATGGCGGGTGTCCTTATGGGGGAGGAAGGGACGTCGGGTGGGCTGATCGTAATGGGGACGGAGGGGCTATTCGCAGGCAGGGCGCAGGAAAGGCCGGATCGATACGTATCCGACAGGAATCGAGCGATAATTTGAACCGCAGATGCGCATTATCTACGCTGCCCATATGCGGCTGCTGCGCTCCACCGACCTCGCCCTGCGCGTCCTGATGCGGCTCGCCGTCGCCGGCGAGTCCAGTCCGACGACCCGCGAGGTCGCGGCGGACATGGACGTGCCGTACACGCACGCGGCGAAGGTCGTCGCCGAACTCCAGCACCAGGGGCTGGTCGACGCCCGCCGTGGCCGGGGCGGCGGGCTGTCGCTGAGCGCGAAGGGCCGTACGGCCTCCGTCGGCGGTGTGGTGCGCGCCTTCGAGGGCGACGGTGACGTCGTCGACTGCGAGGGCGGCGCCTCCCCCTGCCCCCTGAGTTCCGCCTGCCGTCTTCGGGGCGCCCTGCGCCGGGCCCAGGAGGCCTTCTACGCCTCGCTGGACCCGCTGACGGTGGCCGACATGGTCGCCGCCCCGACCGGACCACTCCTGCTGGAGATCGGCCGCGCTTCCTAGACCTCTCAGGGTTTCTCGGGGTGGGCCGGGGCCCGTCAGGCCTGGGCGGCGAGCCAGAGGTCGGGGCCGAACACCTCGTAGTGGATGTCGGCCGGGGCCACGCCCTTCCCGATCAGCTGCGCGCGGACCGCGCGCATGAAGGGAAGCGGACCGCACAGGTACGCGCGCGTGCCGTCGGATACGTCGACGCCGGCGAGGTCGACCAGGCCGGTGCGGCTACCCGGGGTGGCGTCCTGCTCGTACCAGAAGTGCGCCGCGGCATCCGCGAGCTTCGCCGTGTGGGCCTCGTGATCGGCGAGCAGGGCGTGGTCGGCGGGGGAACGGTCGCCGTGGACGACGGTGACCGGGCCGCCGTGACCGTCCGCCGCGAGCCGGGCCAGCATCGCGATCATGGGGGTCACTCCGATGCCGGCGGACGCGAGCAGCAGCGGGGTGCCGTCGGTCGCGTCCAGGACGAGGTCGCCGTACGGGGCGGACAGCTCCAGGACGTCGCCCTCACGCACGCGCGCGTGGAGGTGGTGGGAGACCTCGCCGTCGGGTGAGGCGCCGTCGTAGACGCGCTTGACGCTGATCCGGCGCAGGGTCGAGCCGGGGGTGCCGGTGAGGCTGTACTGGCGTATCTGGCGGGCGCCGTCCGGGAGTTCGGCGCGTACGGAGACGTACTGGCCCGCGCGGAAGTCGGCGACCGGGCCGCCGTCGACGGGCCGCAGCCGGAAGGAGACCACGTCGGCGGTCTCGGTGACCCGCTCGACGACCTCCCACTTCCGCCAGCCGGACCCGTCCGCGCTCTCCTCGTACAGCCGCTTCTCGATCGCCACGAGGGCGTTCGCCATCAGCCAGTAGACCTCGTCCCAGGCGGCCGCGACCTCCGGGGTGACGGCCTCGCCCAGAACCTCGGCGATGGCGGCGAAGAGGTGCTCGTGGACCAGGGCGTACTGCTCGGGAGCGACGCCGAGGGAGGCGTGCTTGTGGGCGATGCGGGTGAGCATCGCGTCCGGCCGCCGGTCCGGGTGGTCCAAGAGGTGGGTCGCGAAGGCGGCGATCGAGCCGGCCAGGGCCTGGCGCTGGGTGCCGGCGGCCTGGTTGCCGCGGTTGAACAGGTCGCGCAGCAGCTCCGGGCGGGCGGCGAACAGGCCGGCGTAGAAGCGCTCGGTGATCTCGTCGAGGTGCGCTCCGACGGCGGGGAGGGTGGCGCGGACGGTTGCGGCGGCTGGTTCGGACAGCATCGGGGGGCTCCTCGTGAACTCGGCTGATCGGAACCGTATTTAAACTGGAATCTGAAATGCAAATTAAGCGGGCGTGGCGATGGTCACGCGTGAGGCGGGGCCGGGCATTACGGATGTCAGTCCGAGCAGGCAATATGGGCAGCAGAGCCGTACACCTGGCGTACGTGAGGCGTTCAGGCCGAGGTCGCTTCGACGATCAAGGTCCGCAACGCGCATGAAATGCTGTTGTGGTGTGATGCTCAGGTGCCCGACCGCCTCCTGCGGGACAGGGAGACAGGCGGCCTGACCAGCAAGGATGGGGAAGCGGAAGATGGACAAGCAGCAGGAGTTCGTGCTCCGGACGTTGGAGGAGCGCGACATCCGGTTCGTACGCCTGTGGTTCACGGACGTGCTGGGCTTCCTCAAGTCCGTCGCCGTGGCCCCCGCCGAGCTTGAACAGGCGTTCGATGAGGGCATCGGCTTCGACGGTTCGGCCATCGAGGGCTTCGCCCGCGTGTACGAGTCCGACATGATCGCCAAGCCGGACCCGTCCACCTTCCAGATCCTGCCCTGGCGCGCCGAGGCCCCCGGCACGGCGCGGATGTTCTGCGACATCCTCATGCCGGACGGCTCCCCGTCCTTCGCCGACCCGCGCTACGTCCTCAAGCGCGCCCTCACGCGCGGCTCCGACCTGGGCTTCACCTTCTACACGCACCCGGAGATCGAGTTCTTCCTGCTGAAGGACCGCCCGCTGGACGGCACGCGCCCCACCCCCGCCGACAACTCCGGCTACTTCGACCACACCCCGCAGAACATCGGCATGGACTTCCGCCGCCAGGCGATCACCATGCTGGAGTCGATGGGCATCTCAGTCGAGTTCTCCCACCACGAGGGCGCCCCCGGCCAGCAGGAGATCGACCTGCGCTACGCCGACGCCCTGTCCACGGCCGACAACATCATGACCTTCCGCCTGGTCATGAAGCAGGTGGCGCTGGAGCAGGGGGTGCAGGCGACCTTCATGCCGAAGCCGTTCTCCGAGCACCCCGGCTCCGGCATGCACACGCACCTGTCCCTCTTCGAGGGTGACCGCAACGCCTTCTACGAGTCCGGCTCGGAGTACCAGCTCTCCAAGGTCGGCCGCTCCTTCATCGCGGGCCTGCTGCGCCACGCGGCGGAGATCTCCGCGGTCACCAACCAGTGGGTCAACTCCTACAAGCGCATCTGGGGCGGCTCGGAGCGCACGGCCGGCGCCGGTGGCGAGGCTCCCTCCTACATCTGCTGGGGCCACAACAACCGCTCGGCCCTGGTCCGCGTCCCGATGTACAAGCCCGGCAAGACCGGCTCCGCGCGCGTGGAGGTCCGCTCCCTCGACTCCGGAGCCAACCCGTACCTGGCCTACGCCGTCCTGCTGGCCGCCGGCCTCAAGGGCATCGAGGAGGGCTACGAACTCCCTCCGGGCGCCGAGGACGACGTCTGGGCCCTCTCCGACGCGGAACGCCGGGCGATGGGCATCGAGCCCCTCCCCCAGAACCTCGGCGAGGCCCTGACCCTGATGGAACGCAGCGACCTGGTCGCCGAGACGCTGGGCGAGCACGTCTTCGACTTCTTCCTGCGCAACAAGCGCCAGGAGTGGGAGGAGTACCGCTCCGAGGTGACCGCCTTTGAGCTGCGGAAGAACCTGCCGGTGCTGTAGGGGCAGGTCAGGGTGGTTTCACGCTGATTCGGCAAGTGAGGCCGACGGTCCACGACCGTCGGCCTCACTGCGTCTCACTGACCCTGGGCCGCCTCTGGGCCGTCGGGCGCCGGATCGGTGCCCTCGTAGAGGCTGTCCACGGCCTTCCGGGCCCGTGCGTCTGCTCGGCATGAGGTGCGGAGTGACTCAGGGCCTTGATGTTCTCGTCGGCGTCCAGCAGGACGGCGGCGTAGAACTGCGGTCGTTGAAGTCGGTCCGGCGGACCGCTCCCGCACCATCGAGGCAGGTGAAGAGCAACCGCTTCGTGATAAGCGGGCCGTCCGGCCGGAGCCACTCGCGGGGTAGCGCTCCGGCAACGCTGCGGTACGGCCCGCACCAACTCGCTGAGCCAGTCTCGGATGTGTTCCGGCTTGCCGCTGTCCAGGTTGCGCATAGCGGGCAACAGTGTTCCGGTAGAAGTGATGGGGTGACCCCATGTGGTCTGAACCGAATGAGCGCGGGGCTTCGTGATCCCATAGAGGCTCATCCATGAGCGACGGACACTCAATCTCCCCAACCGCTCATGCGGAATTCCCGAATCGAAATTGTGCCATGAAGTGTCGAATCTTTCTGGCCGGCGCAACAGCAGCTCTCCTTTCTTTGACTTCTGCACCTGCAAGCGCAACAACGGAACCAGTTCCGAACCCGGGATGGGCCGGCCTTGAGATAGCCGGCCCGCAAGCCCAGTCGGTTGAAGGATCCTGGCGGGCCTCCACGGTGAGGTGCCCTGACTTGCACAACCCCGATCACCAGCCCAGTTTCGCCGTATGGGTTGGCCTGGGCGGAGCAGAGAGGGTTAACAAGGCTGGAGACACCGAACCGCTCATCAAAGCAGGGACAGTCACCGTTTGTCTGGCCGGCATGGCATTCCATCAACTCGTCTATGAATGGATCGACCGCACGGGGGCTCACGGTGAGACGCTGGGTGGCGTAGACGCGAATGCTCGAATCTCAGCAAAGATCGAGCACGTCAAGGACGCGCAGGGAAAATGGACCTACAGATTCGATGTGACAAAGAACGGGGAAAGCGTCGAGATCCCACCCGTGGCGATCTCACGAGACAAGGGAAGAGCCACTTCCTCAAAGGAATGGATTGTGGAAAGACCCCACCGTACTGAATGGTTTGGCGATGGTAGTTCGAATTGCCGGGATGTGCTGCCTGACTTCGGAAGCATAACGATTCACCGTGGACCGGGAGGCACTGGAACATGGAAACAGTGGGAGATCACTGATGACTCGAGTGATCCAAGTTCCAGTCCTGTCTTGGCTGCGCCCGCGACGAAGCCAAGCGACTCGGACGTCACGGTAATCCACAAGGCCAAGGGATCTGAGCACATCTGCTCGAAGGTGTCGATCAGCACGTCGTCGAGCGCCTAGCCATCCAAGCGTGGCAGGTCACAGCGGCGGTACAGCTGGGCACGGGGCTGGCCGCCGGGAGCGGCGCGAGGGGCTTCGTGCCGTTCCGGCGGCATGCGCACGGTCGATGTGGACGTCAGCGGTGCAGTACTTCCGACGCCTCCGGCAGATGTACGGCGACGAGTCGGCCCGTCCCGCTCTGCGGAACCCGGCGCCGGTCCACCCCGTAAGCAACCCCCGCCACGCCCAGCCCCAGCACCGCCAGCATCGCGCCCGCCAGTGACGGAGACGTCGCTCCGAAGCCCGCCGCCAGGGCGACGCCGCCGATCCAGGCGCCCCCGGCGTTCGCCAGGTTGAACGCGGCCTGGTTCGCGGAGGATGCGAGCGACGGGGCCGCCGACGCCTTCTCCATGACCATCAGCTGCAGGGGCGAGCCGGTGATGAAGGCCGCCGCGCCGAGCAGGGCGACCGCCAGCGCGGCGCTCCACCGCGCGTGCATCAGGAGCGGGAAGAGGGCGAGTACGGCCGCCAGGGAGACCAGGCCGCCGAAGAGTGTGCCCCGCAGGGAGTGGTCCGCGAGGCGGCCGCCGACGAGGTTGCCGGCCGTCGCGCCGACGCCGAACAGGGCCAGCAGCACGGTGACGCTGGACTCGGCGTATCCGGCGGCGCCGGTGAGCATCGGGGTGATGTAGCTGTAGGCGGCGAACAGCGCGCCGAAGCCGGCGACCGTGGTGCCGAGGGCCAGCCAGACGGGGAGCGAGCGCAGGGCCGACAGTTCGCGGCGCAGTCCGGCGGCGGGTGCGTGGGTGTGGTCGTGCGGGATCAGGGCGGCCAGTGAGGCGATCGCGGCCAGGCCGATCACGCTGACGCCGAGAAAGGTGGCGCGCCAGCCCAGGTGCTGGCCCATGAGCGTGGCGACGGGTACGCCCGCGATGTTGGCGACCGTCAGGCCCAGGAACATCAGCGAGACCGAGCGGGCCTTGCGCTCCGGCGCGACCATGTTCGTCGCGACGACGGCGCCGACGCCGAAGAAGGCGCCGTGCGGCAGGCCGCTGAGGAAGCGGGCGGCCAGCAGGGAGTCGTAGCCGGGGGCGAACGCGGACAGCGCGTTGCCCGCGACGAACAGCGCCATCAGGCCGATCAGGACCGTGCGGCGCGACATCCGGGCGGTGAGCGCGGCGAGAAGCGGGGCACCGATCACGACGCCCAGCGCGTACGCCGACACCAGGTGTCCGGCGGTGGGGATCGAGATGTGCAGGTCGTCCGCGACGTCGGGCAGCAGGCCCATCATCACGAACTCGGTGGTGCCTATGCCGAAAGCGCCGACGGCCAGTGCGAGCAGGGCCAGGGGCATGAAGGGGCCTGTTCCTTTCGGGGGTGGAGAGGCGTGTGTTCCGCCCGTGTATGTTCACTGGCGGAACAAAGCCTTTCAGGCCCGGTATTCCAGCGGGTTACGAGCTGGTGTCGAGGTTCACACGGGCGGCCACCGGAAGGTGGTCGCTGCCGGTCGCGGGCAGCGTCCAGGAACTCACCGGCTCGATGCCCTGCACCATGATCTGGTCGATCCGCGCCATCGGGAACGACGCCGGCCAGCTGAACCCGAAGCCGTTGCCCGCCGCGCCCTGGGTGGAGCGCATCTGGGAGGTGACGCCGTTGAGGGAGCGGTCGTTCATGGTGCCGTTGAGGTCGCCGAGCAGGATCTTGCGCGGCAGCCTCTCGTCGGCGATGGCCTCGCCCAGCGCGTCGGCGCTCGTGTCCCGCTGACGGGCGGTGAACCCGGCCTCCAGCTTGACCCGGACCGAGGGCAGGTGGGCGACGTAGAAGGCGACCGGGCCCTCGGGCGTGGTCACCGTGGCACGCATGGCGCGGGTCCAGCCGAGCTTGATGTCGACGGCCCGCACGTCGCTCATCGGGTACTTGCTCCACAGCCCGACGGTGCCCTGGACCGAGTGGTACTTGTACGTCGACTCCAGCGCCCGCTCGTAGACCGGGACGGCCGTCGCGGTCAGCTCCTCCAGGGCCACCACGTCCGCGCCGGAGGCGGCCACGTCACGGGCGGTGCCGGACGGGTCGGGATTGTCGGCGTTGACGTTGTGCGTGGCGACGGTGAGGTCGCCGCCGCTGCCGGTCTTGTCGCTGAGCAGTCCGCCGAAGAGGTTCAGCCAGACAGTCACCGGCACCAGCAGCGCGATCAGCGCGGTGGCCGATTTGCGTACCAGGGCCGACAGGAGCAGCACCGGGATCAGCAGGCCCAGCCAGGGCAGGAAGGTCTCGGTGAGACTGCCCAGGTTGCCCACCCGGTTGGGGATCCGGGCATGCAGCAGCATGACCAGGGCGAGGATCACCGCGAGCGCGGCGAGAACCATGCCGCGCCGCCAGATTCCGGGGTCGCCGCGCCAGCCGGAGAACAGATGTGACATCAGGCGCCGGAACCGGTCTCTACGGCGCTCGGGTCCCGAGCCTCCGTTGTCCGTCTCCGTCATGTACGCCTGCTGCGCCATACCGCGTCGCCTCACTGCCTGCCGTGCACACCATCCATCACCCGCGAAGGGGCGTCCCTAAAACCCTAGGGGATGATCGGTTCGGTTCCGCCGTCCCATGACGGCCGTACGGGCAGTGGGACGTGGAAGCCGGTCGGAGGGGTTCCGGATCGGCGGGCGGTAAGCGTGCTCTGTGACGGAACGCGCACATTCGGGCTACGCGGCCGGTGAACTGACGGGCCGTAGTCCTTCGAGCAAGGTGTCGACGATCTCCTCCGACAGGCCGTCAGGCAGGTCGGCGTCCGGGCGCATCAGGGTCCGGAAGAGCATCGGGCCGACGAACATGTCGTTCAGCAGTTCGACGTCCAGGTCGGTGCGCAGCTCGCCGTCGGCCTGGCCGCGGCGCAGGATGGAGATCTGCAGTTCGCGGCGCGGCCTGACGACCGTGGCGTGGTAGGCGGCCCATATCTTGGGGCTGCTCTTCATCTGGGCGTGCACGTTGTGCAGGATGGCCGAGGAGCGGGTCATCAGGCCCCGTTGGCGCAGCTGCTCCAGCAGGGCCACCAGGTCGTCGCGCATGGAGGTGCCCGGCAGCTGGGGGCCGGGGGGCTCGGCGCTGCGGACGACCTCGACGAACAGCTCCTCCTTGCCGCTCCAGCGGCGGTAGATGGTGGCCTTGCCGACCCCGGCGGTCCGCGCGATGCGCTCGATGGAGAGCTCGGCGAGCGGGACACCGTCCTCCAGGAGCTTCATGACCCCCTCGATGACGGCGCGTTCGACCGCCTCGCTGCGGGGGCGTCCCCGGACGGGGGCCCCGGAAGCGGCTGGGCTGTCGGCGAGGCTCACGTGTGTCGTCCCTTCCTCGTGCTGGAGCGATTCTCCCTGCTGTCCCCCGGTGCGACGGAAGACGCTATTCCGCCGCGGCCACCAACTCCTGCTGCTCCTCGCCCTTCTGACGCGCCGGGGGCTTGCCCGGCAGGAACCAGAACGCCACCACCGCGCCGAGCAGCGCGACGACGGTGCCGCACAGGGCGGTGACGTGCATGGCGTGCAGGAAGGCGTCGTTGGCCTGGCTGACCAGCGCCTTTCCGCGGGGACCGAGCTTCGCGGCGACGCCGAGGGTGGCCTCGATGGACTCGGCGGCGGTGTCCCGCAGACCGGGCGGCAGGAGGCCGAGCTTGCCCTCGATGCCGTTGCGGTAGGCGGTGGACAGCACCGAGCCGAGGACGGCGATGCCGAGGGCGCCGCCGACCTGGCGGAAGGTGTTGCTCAGCGCGGAGGCGGAACCGGCCTTCTCACGCGGCAGGGCCTGCATGATGACCACGCTGGTCGGGGTCATCACATGCGCCATGCCGGTGCCCATGAGGAAGAAGACGACCTCCAGCACCCAGATGGGGGTGTCCGCCTCGAAGCCCGCGAACGCGGCGAGCATGCCCGCGAGCAGCACCAGACCTCCGCCGGTGGTGACCTTGTTGCCGAACCGGTCGACCAGCAGCCGGGCGCGCGGCGCGAAGATCAGCTGCGCGGCGGCCAGCGGCAGCATCAGCAGACCGGACTGCAGCGGCGAGTAGCCGCGCACGCTCTGGGTGTAGAAGACGGCGAAGAACGTCACGCCCATCAGCGCGAAGAAGACCAGCGCGATGGCGGCCATGGCGGCCGAGAACACCTTGTTCTTGAAGTACGTGACGTCGAGCGAGGGGTGGTCGCTGCGCTTCTCGAAGACCACGAACCCGGCGAGCACGAGGAGACCGGCGGCGATGGTCGACAGCACCTGGGGGTCGGTGAAGTCGGCGAGCTGGCCGCCCTTGATGATGCCGTACACCAGCAGGACCAGGCCGACGACGGACAGCACGACGCCGATCGGGTCGAGCCGGCCGGGCCTGGGGTCGCGGGAGTCGGGGACCAGCCAGACCATCAGCACCAGGGCGAGGATCACGATCGGGACGTTGATCAGGAAGACCGAGCCCCACCAGAAGTGGTCCAGGAGCAGACCGCCGGTGATGGGGCCGATGGCGATGGCGAGGCCGACGCCGCCGGCCCAGATGCCGATGGCCTTGGGCTGCTCCTCGCGCTCGAAGACGTTCATCAGGACCGCGAGGGTGGCCGGCATCACGAAGGCGGCACCGAGGGCCATCAGCGCCCGGAAGGCGATGAGCTGGGTCGGGGAGCCGGACTCGGCGGCCAGCGCGGAGCCGGCGCCGAACACGACGAGACCGCCGAGCAGCACCTTCTTACGGCCCACCCGGTCGCCGATGAGGCCGGAGGTGAACAGCAGGCCGGCGAAGACGAGCGTGTAGGCGTTGATCGCCCACTCCAGCTCGCTCTGCGTGGCGCCCAGGCCCGTGGGGGCCGGGGTGGAGATCGTCTTGATGGCGACGTTCAGGATGGAGTTGTCGAGCACCACGATCAGCAGGCTCAGCATCAGAACGCCGAGGATCGCCCAGCGGCGCCGGTGCACGGCTTCGGGTATCCGGGTGGCAGGGGCGGGTGCAGAGGTCATGTGGTCCAGAGTAGGCATGTCCGACGCCATTCCGATACGAGACGGTGCCGTATCGGAATTGTTTTTACTCCATCCTTACGCGAGCGGCCGTCGAGCCTCACCCGAACGGCCCTCGAGCCCCGCACGAGTGGCCCTCGCGTCACGTGACCGGTGTCCCTCGGGGACCCTCTGGCCCTCCCCGGCACGAAGTGCCACCATGGGGGTGATCCGGGGACGCCGACAGGGCGCCTCGAGATGACTGAAGGAGCCGTTGCAATGACGCAGCTTTCGGCTGCCCACGCGAAGCCCTCCGACGGCAGCAAGGCGCTGTACGGGGGCAAGGGCACCCGCCGTATCACCGTTCGCGACATCGCCCTCGCCAAGGAACGCGGCGAGAAGTGGCCCATGCTCACCGCCTACGACGCGATGACCGCGTCCGTCTTCGACGAGGCCGGTATCCCGGTGATCCTGGTCGGCGACTCGGCGGGCAACTGCCATCTCGGGTACGAGACGACCGTGCCCGTCACACTGGACGAGATGACCATGCTGTCGGCGGCCGTCGTCCGCGGCACGCAGCGCGCGCTGATCGTCGGCGACCTCCCCTTCGGCTCCTACCAGGAGGGACCGGTGCAGGCGCTGCGCTCGGCGACCCGGCTGGTCAAGGACGCCGGCGTCGGGGCGGTCAAGCTGGAGGGCGGCGAGCGGTCGCACGAGCAGATCCGGCTGCTGGTGGAGTCCGGGATCCCTGTCATGGCGCACATCGGGCTGACCCCGCAGTCGGTGAACGCGATGGGCTACCGGGTGCAGGGACGCGGCGAGGAGGCGGCGCAGCAGCTGCTGCGGGACGCCAAGGCCGTGCAGGACGCGGGCGCCTTCGCGGTGGTCCTGGAGCTGGTTCCGGCGGAGCTCGCGGCCGAGGTGACGCGGGTGCTGCACATCCCGACGGTCGGCATCGGCGCGGGTCCCGAGACGGACGCGCAGGTGCTGGTGTGGACCGACATGCTGGGGCTGACGTCCGGCCGGGTCCCGAAGTTCGTCAAGCAGTACGCCAACCTCCGCGAGGTCATGGGCAACGCGGTCAAGGAGTTCGCGGAGGACGTCGTCGGCGGCACCTTCCCCCTCGACGAGCACTCCGTCCACTAGGGCCACGAGCACTCCGTCACCCAAGCCACGACGAGCACTCCGTCACCCAAGCCACAGCGGCACAGAGGCAGCCCGCCGATCTTCCCCCGTCGGCGGGCTGCTGCTTTGTCGGCGCGGTGTAGGCACCGGCGCGGGGCTGTAGGTGATGTGTCGGTGGTTTGTAGGCCGGGGCTGGCACCGTTCTCGGCATGACACGAATCGACAAGAACTCCAGCGGCGGCGAGAACGCCGTCACCGTACGGGGGATGGTCAAGCACTACGGCGAGACCAAGGCGCTGGACGGGGTCGACCTGGACGTGCGCGAGGGCACCGTGATGGGTGTCCTCGGGCCGAACGGCGCCGGAAAGACCACCCTCGTGCGGATTCTGTCCACCCTGCTGAGCCCCGACGCCGGTCAGGCGACGGTCGCCGGGTACGACGTACTGCGCCAGCCCCGCCAGCTGCGCCGGGTCATAGGGCTGACCGGGCAGTACGCCTCCGTCGACGAGAAGCTCCCCGGCTGGGAGAACCTCTACATGATCGGGCGCCTGCTCGACCTGCCCCGCAAGGACGCCCGCGCCCGCGCCGACGAACTGCTGGAGCGGTTCTCGCTGACGGACGCCGCCAAGCGGCCCGCAAGCACCTACTCCGGCGGTATGCGGCGCCGGCTCGACCTCGCCGCCTCCATGATCGGCCGGCCCCAGGTGCTGTTCCTGGACGAGCCGACGACCGGACTCGACCCCCGCACCCGCAACGAGGTCTGGGACGAGGTCAAGGCCATGGTCGGTGACGGCGTGACCGTCCTGCTCACCACCCAGTACATGGAGGAGGCCGAGCAGCTCGCCTCCGAGCTGACCGTCGTCGACCGGGGCAAGGTCATCGCCGGCGGTGGCATCGAGGAGCTGAAGGCGAAGGTCGGCGGCCGGACGCTGCGGGTGCGGCCCGCCGATCCGGTGCAGCTGCGGCCGCTCGCCGCCGCCCTCGACGAGCTCGGCATCACCGGCCTCGCGACCACGACCGTCGACGCCGACAGCGGTGCCGTCCTCGTCCCGGTCCTCAGCGACGAGCAGCTGACCGCCGTGGTCTCGGCCGTGACCGCCCGCGGCATCACCCTGTCCTCCATCACCACCGAACTGCCCAGCCTGGACGAGGTGTTCCTCTCCCTCACCGGCCACCGCGCCAGCGCCCCGCAGGACACCGTGCCCGCCGACACCCGCGAGGAGGTCGCCGTATGAGCGCCGCCACCGCCACCGCCCCCGTCACCGCGTCCGACACCCGCATCCCGCTGCGCGGACACCTGCGCCACACCGGCGCCCTGATCCGCCGCAACCTGCTGTGGATCCGGCAGGACCCCGAGTCGATGTTCGACGCGCTGCTGATGCCCGTCGTCTTCACCCTGCTGTTCGTGTACGTCTTCGGCGGCTCGATCGGACAGGCGCTGGGCGGCGGTCAGGACGGGTACGTGCAGTACGTCATCCCGGGCATGATCGCGATGATGAGCATGACGCTCTCCCAGGGCGTCGGCACCGGCTTCAGCCAGGACTTCAACTCCGGTGTCATGGACCGCTTCCGGTCCCTGCCGATCGGACGCGGCTCCGTGCTCTTCGCCAAGATCACGGTGGAGCTGCTGCGGATGCTGTTCGCGACGACCGTGCTGATGATCGTCGCCGTGCTCGTCGGCTTCCACATCCACCACTGGGGCGGTCTGCTGGCGGCCGTGGGCCTGTCCGCGGTGTTCGCCTCGTCGATCATGTGGGTGTTCCTCACCCTGGGCGTGGTCCTGAAGAACGCCCAGTCCGTGCAGGCGATGGGCTTCCTGGTGCTGTTCCCGCTGCAGTTCGGCTCGTCGATCTTCGCGCCGACGAATTCCATGCCGGGCTGGCTGCAGACCTTCACCGACTACAACCCGCTCTCCACCCTCGCCGACGCGGCGCGCGGACTGATGGTGGGCGGCCCGGTCGCGCACGACCTGTGGGTGACGCTGGGCTGGTCGGTGGCGATCACGGCGATCGCCGCGCCGTACGCGATCCACAAGTTCCGCACCAAGAGCTGACGTTCAGCGGTCCCGGACCAGGGCGGTGGCCTCCGCGAGGGAGAGGCCGCCGCCCTCGGCGTGCGCGGCCTCGTACTCCGCGTCGGCGAGCACGGCGCGGGTGTGCCGTCGGGCCCGGTCGTACACGTCGCGTTCCAGGCTCGTCGCCACATGGCTCGGCGGCAGGGACGCCTCGGCCGCGCCCAGGGCGCGGGCGCCGTCCCGGGCCCGGCGGCCGCCCTCGGTCTCGGCGAGGCCGATCGCGCAGAGGGCCAGGTACAGCGGGTTCATGTGCGGGGCGATGGCCACGGTCAGCGGGTCGGCGGCCCGTTCCAGGCACTGCCGGGTCTTGTCCAGGGAGAGTTCGTAGTTGCCGTCGAGCGCCTCGATCCAGGCCTCGGAGCCGAGGATGAAGGCTTCGAAGACGACGAAGTGCACGATCTTGAACTCCTCGCGCAACAGCCGCAGTTGCTCGCGCGCCTCCGGGATGCGCCCGGTCATGCCGAGGCGTCCGGCGAGGAACATACGGGCGGCGGGCATGGCCTCGTTGCCGGACCCTTCCGCGCTGTCGATCACCTCGCGCAGGATCCGCTCACCCCGCTCGTTCTCTCCGGCCTCCATGAGCGCGCTGCCGAGCCTGGCACCCAGCACGGCCATCTGGGCGCGTGCGCCGAGGCGTCCCGCCTGCTCGATCGCGGCCTCGTAGTCGGCAGCGGCGAGACGGTACTCGCCGACACGTTCATGGGCCTCCCCGCGCGCGGACAGTGCCTCGGCGGTGCCCCACAGGTCGCCGAGCCGCCGGTAGATCTCCAGCGACTCGTCGGCGTCGCGGGCCGCGTCGCCCGCCCAGTCACTGCGGTTGGCGAGGAGGTTGGCGCGCATCTGCAGTACGGCGGCGAGGTCCCACTCCATGCCCGGGGTGGCCCGGCAGGTCTCGACGCAGGCGTTCAGGATCACCGGCAGCTGCTCCACACGGCCGGTCAGCATCACCGCGTAGAACCAGATCATTCCGGGGGAATGGCAGGTCTGCGGCAGCCCCGGTTCGTACACCTCGCTGATGATCCGCAGCTTCTCCTTGGCCGCCGGGGTCTCCCAGGCCTCCAACTCGGTGTCCATACAGGCCAGATGGGCGAGATGGACACCGCGCCGGGCCTCGTCGAGGAGGTCGCCGATGTACGGCGGCGGGACCTCGCTGCAGCGCTGCCAGAGGGGGGCGGCGCGCCGGACGGGGGCGGTGAAGGGGTCGGGGCCCAGGGCCATGACCTCGGCGCACCAGTTGCGGGCCTCGATGCGCGCGTCCCTCATCTGCCAGTACCAGGCCAGCGACAGGACGAGGCAGAGGCCCTCCTGCTCGTCGCGTTCGGCGACCGCGTGCCGCAGGGCGGTGCGCAGGTTCTCGTACTCGCGCTCCAGCAGGGCGATCGCGGCGAGCTGTCCGGGGCCACGCAGCAACGGGTCGGTGGTGCGGGCGAGTTCGCGGTAGTACGTCAGATGGGCGCGCTCGGTCTCCGTGCGCCGCCCCACCTCGTCGAGCCGCTCGCCGGCGTACTCGGCGACGGTCTCCAGGAGCCGGTAGCGCATGCCGCCGTCATCCGAAGGGGCGGCGACCACAAGGGACTTGTCGACGAGCGAGCCGAGCACGTCCAGGGCGGAGGGGCCGCAGACGGCCTCCGCGGCGGCGAGGTCACAGCCGCCGGCGAAGACGGACAGCCGCCGCAGCACGTCCCGCTCCTCCTCGTCGAGCAGGTCCCAGGACCAGTCGACGACCGCCCGCAGGGTCTGCTGGCGAGGCAGCACGGTACGGCTGCCGGAGGTCAGCAGCCGGAAGCGGTCGTCCAGCCGGTCCGCGATCTGACGTGGCGTCAACATCCGTAGCCGGGCGGCCGCGAGCTCGATGGCCAGGGGCAGTCCGTCGAGCCGCCGGCAGATCTCGGCGCACGCCGCGGGATCGTCCCCGACCCGGAACCCCGGCCGTGCGGCCGCTCCCCGGTCGGCGAACAGCCGCAGCGCGACCGGCTCGGGCAGCGGCTCCACCGGCCGCAGCAACTCCCCCGGTACGCCGAGGGGTTCGCGGCTGGTCGCCAGTACCGTCAGCTCGGGGCAGCGCTCCAGCAGCTCCTCCACCAGCCGCGCGGCGGCCTCGACGACGTGCTCGCAGTTGTCGAGGACGATCAGCATCCGCCGCCTGGCGCAGTGCTCGGCCAGCCGCTCCACCGGGTCGTCGTGCCGGTCGTTCCCGGCCGCCCGCATGGCCTCGGCGCCGGCGCCGTACAGCACGGTCTCCCGGGCGCCCACGGCGGTCAGCACCGCCTCCGGTACGGCGTCCGGGTGGTCGACGGGAGCGAGCTCCGCCAGCCACACCCCGTCCCGCGCACCGTCCCGCACGGCCTCGGCGGCCTCCTGCGACAACCGCGTCTTCCCGGCCCCACCGGGCCCCAGCAACGTGACCAGCCGAGCCGCGCCGAGGTCCCCCCGAATGGCCTCGATGTCGGCTTCCCGCCCGACGAAGGAGGTGAGCCGGGCTCGGAGGTTGCCGGGGGGTTGGGGGATGGAAGGGCTGCCGGAGTCGGGGGCGGCATGGTTGGGGACGGCGTGATCGGGGGCGAGCGGGATGCGGGCGGCGGTCAGGTGGGCGTTCGTGCCGGATGGGGCGCCGTCCGCGGTCGGAGCCGTGTACGCGCCCGGGGTGCGTGTCGGGCCGGAGGTGGGGATCGCGCCCGGACCGGACGGCGTGCCCGGCGCTCCCCCACCGAGGGTGCCGGGCGAACTCGCCCTCCCGGCGGCGGAGTTCGCCTGGCCCGATGCGCCGCGCCCGCGCCCGCCACCCGGCTCGTGCCACTCCTGCGGGCGGAGCAACTCCCCGTACAGAGACCTCAGTTCGGGCCCGGGGTCGGCTCCCAGCCGGTCCGCGAGCAGCTGTCGTACGTCCTCGAAGGCGGCAAGTGCCTCCGCCGTACGGCCCGCGTCGCGCAGGGCGCGCAGGCGCAGGGACTGGAGGGGTTCGTCGAGGGGGTGGGTGTCGCACAGGGCGGTCAGTTCGGGCAGCGACTGTTCGGCGTGGCCCAGGGCGAGCGCGGCGGTGTGGCGGGCGCGCAGGGCGTCCAGGCGGCGGGTCTCCAGACGGGCCGTCTGTGCGGTGCCGTCGGGGAGGTCGGCGAGGACGGGGCCGTGCCACAGAGCGAGGGCGTCGTCGAGGACACCGGCCGCCTTGGCCGGGTCGCCGTCGGCCAGGGCTCGGGTGCCCTCGCCGGTGAGCCGTTCGAAACGGTGCAGGTCGACGTCGTCGGGCGAGGCGGTGAGGCGGTAGCCGCCCTCCACCGAGGCGATCGCGTCCGCGCCGAGCGCCCGCCGCAGCCGTCCGACCAGTGCCTGCAGCGCGCCGGACGCGTCGGCGGGCGGGTCGCCGTCCCAGACCTCGTCGACGAGCGTGCGGACGGGCACGATGCGGCCGGCCCGCAGGGCGAGCACGGTGAGCAGGGCACGCAGGCGCGCCCCGCCGATGGCGACGGGGCTGCCGTCCGGCCGGAACGCCTGAGCTGTACCGAGGATGCGATAGCGCACGGGGTCCATTGTCTCCGGTGGCTCGGGGCCGGTCACGGGATTCGGTCGGGCGGGGTGGCGGGGCGAAGCAGGAGCACAGACCTCCGCCGGAGCCATGCCCCCACCTTCCCCGGAACCTCGGCCCCACCGCGAGACGTTTTCACCTGTGCCCGGTACCGTCGGGCGTCCCAACGCGTGCACGTTCAGTCCAGGGAGCCCCATGACCACCGCGACCACCCGCCACAGCGACCGGCGGATGAGCCCCGTCTTCGTCGGCATTCTCGCCGTCACGGCGGTCACCGGCTGGGCCACCTGGTCCGGGTTCGCCGAGCAGCCGGGCGTGGCCGTGTTCCTGTTCGTGACCGCGGCCTGGGTGGTGTCCCTGTGCCTGCACGAGTACGCGCACGCGCGCACCGCCCTGCACAGCGGCGACATCACCGTCGGCAGCAAGGGCTATCTGACCCTGAACCCCCTGAAGTACACGCATGCCCTGCTCAGCATCGTGCTGCCGGTACTGTTCGTGATCATGGGCGGGATCGGCCTCCCGGGCGGTGCCGTCTTCATCGAACGCAACCGGATCCGGGGCCGCTGGCGGCACAGTCTCATCTCCGCCGCCGGGCCGCTGACGAACGTCCTGTTCGCCGTCGTCTGCACCGCCCCGTTCTGGCTGCACGCCCTGGACGGCGTCCCCCGCGACTTCCGCTTCGCGCTCGCCTTCCTCGCGCTGCTCCAGGTCACGGCCGCGCTCCTGAACTTCCTGCCCGTGCCCGGCCTGGACGGCTACGGCGTCATCGAGCCCTGGCTGTCGTACAAGATCAAGCGGCAGGTGGAGCCCTTCGCGCCGTTCGGCCTGCTGTTCGTGTTCGCGCTGCTGTGGGTGCCGTCGGTCAACAGCGCCTTCTTCGACGTGATCGACTCGATCCTGCGCAGCCTGGGGATCAGCGACTTCGACTCGTACTGCGGTCAGGAGCTCTACCGCTTCTGGCAGGGCACGAACGAGTTCTGCTCGATCAGCTCGTGACCCGCCGGGCGTCCCGGGCCCGCTTGACGTAGTACCAGCACATGTTCGACGACAGGCTCGCCAGCAGTACCCACACGACGCCCAGCCAGCTGCCCTGGACGAAGGAGACCACCGCCGCGGCCACGGAGAGCACGCAGACGATCAGGGCGTAGAGGGCGAGGCGGGGCATTTCGGTTGGCTCCTGTCAGCGGACTCGGGGGGACTGTGGGGGGACACTGTTTCCGCCTCCAGTGTCCCCCACCCGCTCACACGTCCGTGACACGGAGCCCGGCGTGTGCCTTGTAGCGGCGGTTCACGGAGATCAGGTTGGCGACCAGGGACTCGACCTGGTGGGCGTTGCGCAGCCGGCCGGCGAAGATGCCGCGCATGCCGGGGATGCGGCCCGCGAGCGCCTGCACGATCTCGACGTCGGCCCGCTCCTCGCCCAGCACCATCACGTCGGTGTCGATCTCGGCGATCTCCGGGTCCTCGAGCAGCACGGCCGACAGATGGTGGAAGGCGGCGGTCACCCGCGAGTCCGGCAGCAGGGCCGCGGCCTGCTCTGCCGCGCTGCCCTCCTCCGGCTTGATCGCGTAGGCGCCCTTCTTGTCGAAGCCGAGCGGGTTCACGCAGTCGACGACCAGCTTCCCGGACAGCTCCTCGCGGAGCGACTCCAGGGTCTTGCCGTGCCCGTCCCACGGTACGGCGACGATCACGACATCACTGCGGCGCGCGCACTCGGCGTTGTCGGCGCCCTCGACGCCGTGGCCGAGTTCCTCGGCGGCGGACTGCGCCCGCTCGGCGGCCCGCGAGCCGATGATCACCTTCTGGCCGGCCTTGGCGAGCCGGTAGGCCAGCCCCTTGCCCTGCGGCCCGGTCCCGCCGAGCACCCCGACGACGAGCCCGGAGACATCGGGGAGGTCCCAGGGGTCCTTGGCGGGGGCCTTCGCGGGGATCTGTGCAGCACTGTCGGTAGAGGTCATGGGGCGACTTTACGTCCGCCCCGGCCGCCCCCGGCGCTCAGGTGAGCCGCGTCACGGGCACCCGCCGGAAGTCGATGCGCTCGTACGGGCCGAAGTCCCCCGTCTCGTGGAGGAGTCCGATGGTCGCGGGGTCGACGCGGACCAGGTCGCAGTACGCGGCGGGCAGGCCGTCGGCCGTGTACGCGGGGCGCCAGTTCCGGCCGCCGTCGATGGAGGCGCGGATGGTCATGAGGGCTCGGGCGGACGGGAAGGCCGGGCCGGAGAAGAGCAGGACGTCCGGGTCGTGGAGCTGCAGAAGGCTCCCCTGGCAGACGGGGCCGTCGAGGCCGGCCTGGGGGCGGAAGGGGAGCTGCAGGGTCTCGCCGCCGTCCTCGGAGTGGGCGTCGGCGCGGTTGCCGGGGGAGGGTGAGTCGTTGCGGGTGTTGAAGTAGACGCGTCCGTCGGGGAGTTCGGCGGCGGTGGTCTCGTTGGCGTTGATGTAGCCGTCGGTGTTGTCGTCGACGTATCCGAGGGACCAGCTCTCGCCGCGGTCGTCGCTGAGCAGGCAGTGGCCGCCGTTGTACTTGGCCTCGGTGCCGACGTCGGTGCCGGTGGGCGGGAGGGTGTGGTTGGCGGGGACGACGACCCGGCCGGAGCGCAGCTGGAGGGCGTGGCCGGGGGTGGTGGCATACCAGCGCCAGCCGGGCCGCTTCACCTGTTCGGTGATCTCCCTCGGGCTCGACCAGGTCATCCCGTCGTCGTCGCTGTGCTGCACCCACACCCGGCGTCCGTCGGCCTCGCCGACCTGTCCGCGCAGGATCAGGTCCTCGGATGCGGAGGCGGCGGAGCGGACGTGGACGAGCAGGACGCGGCCGGTGTCTAGGACGACGGGGGCCGGGTTGCCGGCGAGGTCGGTGCCGTTGCTCGCGGCGGCCTGGAGCGGGCCCCAGGTGCGGCCGCCGTCGGTGGAGCGCCGGAGCACGATCTCGATGTGCCCGTGGTCGCTCGCGGAGTCCACCCGGCCCTCGCAGAAGGCCAGGAGGGTGCCGGCGGCGGTGACGACGAGCGCCGGGATGCGGTAACTGGCGTGTCCGTCACGGCCGGCGCGGAAAGGGACGGTGGTCTCGGCCATGTACGTACTCCTCGGTGGTCGTCTTCGGTCGCTCACTCGCGGTAGGCCGCTCCCCTCCCCAGGTCGGGCGAATTCGGGGTGAACTGCGGGCCACGAGTGCCCGTTTGGGGCAGGATGCGGGCCCATGGACGCCGTACGTGTCGCGTTGCTGCGTGAAGTCCTCGCCGGGACCGAGTGGTTGGGGGCCACCCGGCGGTTCGCGGGCGCGTTGCGCGGGTCGGTGGTGTCGCACGGGGGTGGGCTGCTGCTGGTGGGCACGCCGGAGTACGAGCCCTGGCATCTGGCGGCGCATCTGGTGGACGAGGCCGCGTGGTCGGGCACGCCGGAGCTGGCGCCGACTCTCGTACGGCATGGGGCGCGCGCGTCGGATCCGGCGCATCTGTCGGTCGGGCTCGGGCGGTTGGCGGCGGCCCGGCGCGGTGAGACGCTGCTGCTGGTCTCCCCGAGCTGCCCTGACGTCCCACTGCTGGAGCGGGTGCACGACGCGCGGCGGGCCGGGGCGACGGTGCTGGCGCTGGGCGGCGGTGAAGGCGAGCTGGAGTCGATGGCCCATGAGTCGCTCGCCGTCCCGGACGGCTCCGAGCTGGACCTGGACACGGTGCAGCATCTGGTCAGCGCGGCGGCCGGCGAGAACTCCCTGCCGGCTCCGCGCGTCCACCGGCGGCTGCGCGACCGTCTGTCCCGGCTGGCGGACCAGCTGACGGCACCGCCGCCGACCGGCTGGTAGCAGCCGTACCGCGGGAAAAGCGGTTGCTCCGGTCCGCGCCGCGGCCGACCATGACCGGTCGTGACCGACGACTCCCCCGCATCCGCCTCCCGGCTCCGCGCCCTCCTGCCCGATCTCACGCCCTGGCGGGCCTCCGCCGACTTCCGACGGCTGTGGGTGTCGGGGGCGATCTCGACGTTCGGGAGCTTCCTGACGTTCGTCGCGCTGCCGGTGCAGTTGAAGGAGCTGACGGATTCGACGGCCGCGGTCGGGGCGATCGGAGCCGTGGAGCTGCTGCCGCTGGTGCTGTTCGGGCTGTACGGCGGGGCGCTCGCCGACGCGCTGGACAAGCGCCGGCTGATCATCTGGACGGAGGCCGGGCAGGGGCTGTTGTCGGCCGCGCTGCTGCTCAACGCGCTGCTCCCCCACCCGGCCGTGTGGCCGCTGTACGTCGTGGCGGCGCTGTCCTCCGCCCTGGTATCGCTCCAGCGCCCGGCGATCGACTCCCTGTGGCCCAGGATCGTGGCCCACGAGCACCTGCCGGCCGCGGCGGCGCTGAACTCGCTGCGCTGGACGGTCGGCGGTGTCGCGGGTCCGGCGCTGGCGGGTGTGGTGGTGGCGTACGCGGGGCTCGGTTCGGCGTACGGCGCGGACCTGGCGACCTTCGTCGTCTCGGTGGCGCTCATGATCCCGATCGCGGCGTCACCGGCCTCGCACGAGGCCGCGAAGCCGTCCCTGGCGGCCATCGCGGAGGGCGCCCGTTACGCCTGGAGCCGCAAGGAGCTGCTCGGCACCTACGCCGTCGACCTCGCGGCGATGTTCCTGGCGATGCCGCTCGCCGTGCTGCCGTTCCTCGCGGACGAACTGCACGCGAACTGGTCGCTGGGTTTGATGTACGCCGCCGTGCCGCTCGGTTCGATGCTGGTGAGCCTGACCAGCGGCTGGACCTCGCGGGTGCACCGGCACGGGCGGATGGTGGTGCTGTCGGCCGGGCTGTGGGGCGTGGCGATCGCGGGGGCCGGGGTCGTGGGCAACGTGTGGCTGGTGCTGCTGTTCCTGACCGTGGCGGGCGGCTGTGACATGGTCAGCGGGATCTTCCGGGGCGCGATGTGGAATCAGACGATCCCGGACGAACTGCGCGGCAGGCTCGCCGGGATCGAACTGCTGTCGTACTCCATCGGCCCCACCGTGGGCCAGGTCCGCTCCGGCGGATTCGCCGCCTGGTGGGGCGTACGGACGTCCGTGTGGTCCGGCGGCCTGCTGTGCGCGGGAGCCGTGGGCCTCCTCGCCCTGTGTCTGCCGGGGCTGATGACCTACGACGTCCGCACGAACGAGCACGCGCTGCGGCTGCGCGACCGGCGCACGGCGGCCGCACCTGCCTAGGGCCTACTGCCGGGCGGGACTTTCGCGACAGGTCCGGGGCCCGGGCCTGATCAGTCCTCGTCCGCGCTCCCCGAGGGGGCGTCATGCCACCTGGGGTCGTTCTCCCACTCGAGATTGCGCTCCCGCGCGATCTCCATCGCGTGCTCGGCCTCCTGCCGGGAGGCATAGGGCCCGAACCGGTCCTTGGCGGGACACTCCGGCCCCTCCTCCACCTTCTTGTGCTCGAGGCAGTAGAACCACTCCCCCGGCTTCCCGACCGTCCGCTTCTTGAACAAGGCCATGACCAGCTCCTCTCGCCTCGGACATGTTCCCCCACCCCGGCTCGTTAGACTCGCTGGCATGTCTGGCCAGTCGCTGCTCGTTCCAGGGGAGCTCTCTCCCACCCGTTCCGTGCCCGGAAACATCCGCCGGCCCGAGTACGTCGGCAAGCCCGCGCCGGCGCCGTACACCGGGCCCGAGGTGCAGACGCCCGAGACGGTCGAGGCGATGCGGGTCGCCGGGCGGATCGCCGCCCGGGCGATGGAGGAGGCCGCCAAGCTCATCGCGCCCGGGGTGACCACCGACGAGCTGGACAAGGTGGCGCACGAGTACATGTGCGACCACGGGGCCTATCCGTCGACGCTCGGCTACCGGGGCTTCCCGAAGTCCCTGTGCACCAGCGTCAACGAGGTGATCTGCCACGGCATTCCGGACTCGACGCTGCTGCGGGACGGCGACATCGTCAACCTGGACGTGACGGCGTACATCGGCGGGGTGCACGGCGACAACAACGCGACGTACCTGGTCGGGGACGTGGACGAGGAGTCGCGGCTGCTGGTGGAGCGCACCCGGGAGTCGCTCACCCGTGCGATCAAGGCGGTCAGGCCGGGCCGGCAGATCAACGTCATCGGGCGGGTCATCGAGTCGTACGCCAAGCGGTTCGGCTACGGGGTGGTGCGGGACTTCACGGGGCACGGGATCAACTCGTCGTTCCACTCCGGCCTGATCATCCCGCACTACGACAGCCCGCACGCGACGACCGTGATGCAGCCGGGCATGACGTTCACGATCGAGCCGATGCTGACGCTCGGGACGCACGAGTACGACATGTGGGACGACGGCTGGACGGTCGTCACCAAGGACCGCAGGCGCACGGCGCAGTTCGAGCACACGCTGGTGGTGACGGAGACCGGCGCGGACATCCTGACGCTGCCGTAGCCGGTCGCCGGGGGTTCAGCGCTCCGGCTGGCGTTCCAGGTAGACCCGGCCGCCGATCTCCACCCAGCCGTACGGCTGTGGGGCGGTGAGGATCTGGGAGCCGGCGCCCTGGGTGATGTTGAGGGCGCGGCCCAGGCGGTCGGTCAGCAGCAGGGCCGCGGCGCCGGTCGCCTCGTCCTCGTCGATGCCGTCGTCGCGGCCGGGGAAGCCGCGGGCGCGGATCCGGCCGGCCGCCTCGTCCTCCCAGGCCCAGGCGTAGACCCATTCGCCCTTGGGCGGTACGGGCAGGTCGTCGACCTCGGCGGCGGAGGCGTACTGGCGCAGGGTGCGCGGCGGGATCCACTCGGCCCGGGCCTCGATCCAGCAGAACTCCCCGTCCTGGCGCGCCCCGACCAGGCCGGCCGGCGTGACCAGCTCCTCCACGTCGAGCAGCCAGGCCGCGCCGACACAGGGGTAGCCGGCGAAGGGCAGGCGTACGGAAGGCGTGTAGATGTCGATGACGCCGCGCTCGGGGTCGTCGACGAACACGGTCTCGCTGAATCCGAGCTTCGCGGCGAACGCCTGTCGCTCCGCGGGGTCGGGCATGACGGATCCCTCGCGGACGACGCCGAGTTCGTTGCCGTATCCGCCGTTGGGCGCGCAGAAGACGCGGAGCACGTCGTAGTCGGTCACGGGGGCATTGAAACATCCAGCGCGGCCTTGAATGTCCCTTGACCATTGCTTGGGGTTTGCTTTGGGTCGGCGTGATCGTCCCGTGCCCCTGCGGCGTCCATGAGAGCTGAATCACCGTATGGCTGGGTATCACGCAGGTAAGCCTTAGGTAAGTTAGGCGAGCCTCACCAATCTTTGGTCCGTCCGACACGCGATTTCTCGCCATCACTTGGAGCCTGCATGCGAGCCGCCAGACTCTCCGTCGTCACCGCCGTTGCCACAGCGGCGGCTCTGACCGCCGTCACGGGCTGCACCGAGAAGAGCAAAGCGGACACCAAGGACGCGATACGGGTCACCGCCGCGGACTCCACGTGCGACACCTCCGCGAAGTCGACCCCGGCCGGTCATGTCACGCTGAGCATCGAGAACAAGGGCTCCAAGGCCACCGAGGTGGAGATCCTCTTCCCCGACGACCGGATCGTGTCGGAGAAGGAGAACATCGGGCCGGGAACGAAGTACACCCTGACCGCCGAGGTCAAGGCGGGCGAGTACGAGATCGCCTGCCGTCCCGGCATGAAGGGGCACGGCGTCCGCCAGAAGCTCACGGTCACCGGCTCCGGCGCGGTCGCCCAGCGCGACCCCCGGCTGGACAAGGCGGTCGCCGCCTACCGCGAGTACGCGCAGGAGCAGGCCGACCAGACCGTCCCCGAGGTGGAGACCTTCGCCGCCGCGATCAAGAAGGGCGACCTCACCGCCGCGCAGAACGCCTACGCCCCCTCCCGCGTCGGCTGGGAGCGCACCGAGCCGATCGCCGAGTCCTTCGGCGACATCGACCCCAAGACCGACACCCGCGCCGACGGCCTGGAGGCCGGCCAGAAGTGGACCGGCTGGCACGCGCTGGAGAAGGCGCTGTGGCAGGACAAGAAGATCGGCACCGAGCAGAAGACCCTCGCCGACCAACTGGTCACCGATCTGAAGGACTGGCAGCAGCGGGTCGGCAAGGCGGAGATCACCCCGACCTCCATGGCCAACGGCGCCAAGGAACTGCTCGACGAGGTCGCCACCGGCAAGGTCACCGGCGAGGAGGACCGCTACTCGCACACCGACCTGAGCGACTTCAAGGCCAACGTCGAGGGCGCCCAGAAGGCGTACGAACTGCTCAAGCCGGTCGCACAGAAGAACGACACGGCGCTGACCACCGAGCTGGACACGCAGTTCGCCGCGCTGAACAGCACGCTCGACAAGTACCGCTCCACCAAGGCGCAGGACAAGGCGCAGAACGGCTTCGTGTCGTACGCGACCGTCACCAAGGAGCAGCGCAAGGAGCTCTCGGACGCGGTGAACGCGCTCGCCGAGCCCCTGTCCAAGCTCGCCGCCGCCGTCGTGAAGTAGGGACGAGACGACCATGACGGACACTCAGGAAGCCACCACCGCGGACACCTCCGCGCGAAACCAGCCCTCCCGGCGTTCCCTGATCGGCTGGGGCGGTGCCGGCCTCGCGCTCGGTGCCGCCGCGGCCGGCGGCGCGGTCGCGATGAGCCGCGTCGGCGACGACGTGGACCCGGCCGCCGCCGAGACGGGCGCCGCGGTCGCCTTCCACGGCGCCAACCAGGCGGGCATCGCCACACCGGTGCAGGACAGGCTGCACTTCGCCGCGTTCGACGTGCAGACCGACGACCGCGCCGCGTTCGTGCGGATGCTGAAGGACTGGACCGAGGCCGCGCGCCGGATGACGGCCGGGAAGGCGGTCGGCGAGGGCGCGTACGGCGGTCTGGCCGAGGCCCCGCCGGACGACACCGGCGAGGCGCTGGGCCTGAAGCCCTCCCGGCTGACCCTCACCATCGGCTTCGGTCCGTCCCTGTTCGAGAAGTACGGCGAGAAGTTCGGGATCGCGGACCAGCGGCCGGAGGCCCTGGTGGACCTCCCGCAGTTCGCCGGCGACAACCTGGACAAGTCCCGCACCGGCGGCGACCTGTGCGTCCAGGCCTGCGCGGACGACCCGCAGGTGGCGGTGCACGCGATCCGCAACCTGGCCCGCATCGGCATGGGCACGGTCAACATCCGCTGGTCGCAGCTCGGCTTCGGCAAGACCTCCTCCACGACCCCGGACGCGCAGACCCCGCGCAACCTGATGGGCTTCAAGGACGGCACCCGCAACATCGCGGGCACGGAGACCGACCGGCTGAAGAAGTTCGTGTGGGTCGGCGAGAAGGACGGACCGGACTGGATGACCGGGGGCTCCTACCTGGTCGCCCGGCGCATCCGGATGCACATCGAGACCTGGGACCGCACCTCGCTGCAGGAGCAGGAGGACGTCTTCGGCCGGGACAAGGGCGAGGGCGCGCCGGTCGGCAAGGCCAAGGAGCACGACGAGCCGTTCCTGAAGGCGATGAAGCCCACCGCGCACGTGCGGCTGGCGCACCCCGACTCCAACAACGGGATCACCATCCTGCGCCGGGGCTACTCCTTCACCGACGGCACCGACGGCCTCGGCCGGCTGGACGCGGGCCTGTTCTTCCTGGCCTACCAGCGTGACGTGCGCAGGGGATTCATCCCGCTGCAGCGCAGGCTGTCGGCGCAGGACGCGCTCAACGAGTACATCCAGCACGTGGGTTCGGCGGTCTTCGCCGTCCCGCCGGGCGTCCGCGACCAGGACGACTGGTGGGGCAGCACGCTGTTCGCCAAGGAGGCGTAGCCCGTGTTCTCCAACTATCTGATCGGCCTGCGCGAGGGCCTGGAAGCCAGCCTCGTCGTCTGCATCCTGATCGCCTACCTCGTCAAGACCGGGCGCCGGGACGCCATCCGGCCCATCTGGATCGGCATCTCCGTCGCCGTCCTGATCGCGATGGGCTTCGGCTGCCTCCTGGAGTTCGGTTCCCAGGAGCTGACGTTCCAGGCGCAGGAGGCGCTCGGCGGGTCCCTGTCGATCGTCGCGGTCGGCCTGGTGACGTGGATGGTCTTCTGGATGCGGCGCACGGCCCGGCATCTGAAGTCCGAACTGCACGGCAAGCTGGACGCGGCCCTCGCGATGGGCACGGGCGCGCTGGTCGCCACCGCCTTCCTCGCCGTCGGCCGAGAAGGCCTGGAGACCGCGCTGTTCGTGTGGGCGTCGGTGCACGCGGCGAGCGACGGCACCCCGCGGCCGCTGATCGGCGTGGCCCTCGGTCTGGCCACGGCTGTCTTCCTGGGCTGGCTGTTCTACCGGGGCGCGCTGAAGATCAACCTGGCCAAGTTCTTCACCTGGACCGGCGGCATGCTGGTCGTGGTCGCGGCGGGCGTACTGGCGTACGGCTTCCACGATCTGCAGGAGGCCGACATCCTGCCCGGCCTGACCAGTCTGGCCTTCGACATCTCCGGCACCATCCCGCCGGACAGCTGGTACGGGACCCTGCTGAAGGGCGTGTTCAACTTCCAGCCCGACCCGACCGTCCTCCAGGTCACGGTGTGGCTGCTGTACCTGATCCCGACGCTCGCGGTGTTCTTCGCCCCGGTAGGGTTCGCCTCCGGGAAGGGGAAGGTGAAGGCACCTGATGACCAGGGATCGCGGCCCTCGAAGGCTCCGCAGGCTTGACCGGAGGGTACTGATAGCGGCCACGGTGACCGCTTTGTCGCTCACGGCGAGCGGGTGCGTGGTGGTGCACGGGGAGCGCGAGGTGCTCCCCGCCTCCACCCGCGCGGAGGCCGCCAAGGCGCTGACGCAGTTCACGGCCGCGTACAACAAGGCGGACAAGGCGTACGACAGTTCGCTGGACGCCGACCATGTCACCGGCGCCCTCGGGGACATCGACGCGGCCCGGCTGAAGGCCGGTCACCGGACGAGCCCGGCCGGCAATCCCGCGCACACGCCGCTGGAGCTGACGAACGCCACGTTCATCATCCCCAAGAAGGCCGGCTGGCCGCGCTGGTTCGTCGCGGAGGCCAAGGGCAACAAGGGCGGCAACCTGCACTGGCTGCTGGTGTTCACCCGCGGCAGCCTGGCCGAGCCCTTCCAGGTGGCGTACCTGACGCTGATCACCCCGGGCTCGCTGCCGCGGATCAGGACGGACCAGGACGGCTGGGCGCAGGCCGTCCCCGCGGACTCCGCCCAACTGGCCGTCTCGCCCCAGGACATGAGCCGCACCTACACCACGTACCTGAAGAACGGCGGGAAGACCTTCGCCGACGGACCGCACACCAGTGGCTGGCGGGCCGACCGGGCGAAGGACGCGAAGAAGCCCGGCCTGGTCACGCAGTACATCGACGAACCGCTGACCAGCGGCGACTACGCCCCGCTGGCGCTGCGCACGGCGGACGGCGGCGCGCTGGTGTTCTTCACCACCCGCCGCTACGAGAAGGAGACCGCCGCGGCGGGCGCCTCGATCCCCACGCCGAACGCGAGCGTGCAGGCGCTGACGAGCGGCGAGATCAAGCAGTCGCTGACGATGGAGTTCGTCTCGAACGGGGTCGCCGTGGACCCGAAGGGCAGCGGCCCGGTGTCGGTGGTATCCCGCCTGGAGGGGCTGACCGCGGCCCAGGGGTCCTAGGACCGCCCTGGCCACTCCTCGGTGAGGGTCTCCAGGAGGGTCAGCGGGTCGGGCAACGGGGTTCGGGGCCGCGCACCCAGTGCACGCCCTGGTTGCCGGGCAGCCGGGACCTTCGCCACAGGACCCAGGGCCGCCCCGGCCGCTCAGTGGCGCAGGGGCCAGGCCGTGCTCGCGTGGTCGGCTCCCTCGCCGGCGTGGCGGGCGCAGGCGTCGGTGAGGGTCTCCAGGAGGGTCAGCGGGTCGGGCAGCGGGTGCTCGGGGCCGCGCACCCAGTGCACGCCCTGGTCGCCGGGGAGCCGGGCGGGCGGTACGAGGACGTAGGAGCCGCGGCAGTGCCAGCGCAGGCCGGGGTGCTCGTCCATGGTCTCGGGGTGGCAGTCCAGCTCGCAGGGCCACCACTCGTCCTCGTCCTCGGGGGTGCCCCGGGTGAGGGTGAAGAACAGCAGCCGGCCGTCGTCGCTCTCGGCGACCGGGCCGACGTCGACGCCGGCGTCCAGCAGCCGCGCCATCGCTTCCCGGCCGGCCTCCAGCGGCACGTCCAGGACGTCGTGGACCATGCCGGTGGCGGTGATGAAGTTGGCCTGCGGCTGGTGGCGGGCCCAGCGCTCGATCTGGGCGCGGTCGGTGGTGGACTGCGTCTGCCAGGCGAAGGACACGGGGTGGCGGGCGGGCGTGGGACAGCCCACGCGGTCGCAGGAGCAGCGGTAGCCGGGGGCGGGGTGGGCGGCGGGGGCCAGCGGCAGGCCCGCCCCGGCGGCGGCCAGCAGCAGGGCCTCGCGGCCGCCGTCGTCGGCGCCGTCCTCCTTGGGGCGGCGTCCGCGCAGCCACTGGGAGAGTTTGCCCTGCCGGCCGGTTCGACCGCCGAACTCCGCGCTCATCTATCCCCTCGCCTCGCTGTCGTGCGGAACAGCATGCCCTATGGTCCCATCTTCCACCGCTTCGGGGTGTCGGGGTCCCTGTCGACGGGGGGCGAGGCCGTACAGGGCGTAGTCGACGAGGGTGTCGGTGTACGCGTGGGAGATCGGGCCGGTGTGCTGCAGCCAGCGCTGGGCGAGGGGTGAGACGAAGAGTTCCAGGGCGATGCGCGGGTCGACGTCGGCGCGGACCTGCCCGGCGTCCTGGGCCGAGCGCAGCCGCTCGACGTACAACTGGAGCTGCGGCTCGAGCAGTTTGGCGACGAATTCACGGCCGAGCCGTTCGTTGACGAGGCCCTCGGCGGCGAGCGCGCGGGAGGGGATGTCGAAGCGGGGGTCGAGCAGTTCGTCCACGGTCGCCCGCAGTACGGCCCTGAGGTCGGCGGTGAGGTCGCCGGTGTCCGGGATGGTGCAGGGCTCCTGCCCGGCCTCCCGCGCGGTCCGCTCGCCCAGGTCCAGGAAGGCCTCCAGCAGGACCTCCGCCTTGGAGGACCACCACCGGTAGATGGTCTGCTTGCCCACGCCGGCCCGCGCGGCGATCCCCTCGACGGTCGTCCTCGGGTATCCGACCTCCGCGACGAGGGCGAGCGCGGCGTCATGGATCGCGCGACGGGACTTCTCGCTGCGGCGGGCGGAGTCGGGCGCGGACTTCTTGACCATGGTCCGACGGTATCGGGTCGCGTTTCTACGGCCGTGCCGCGTCCGGCGGCCAGGCATCGCCCCAGTCGGCGTCCCGGGCCGCCCTGTAGAGGTCGCCGTGGCGTTTGGTGACGGTCGTGCGGCGCAGCTGTTCGTCGGGCTCGCACAGGTCGAGGAGGACCTGGCCCTTCCTGATCTGCGGGCGCCGGATCACCCGCGAGGGGGCGGGGGCGGCGGGCAGGCGGGTGGCGGCGACATAGCTGAACTTCTCGTCCTCGTACGCCAGTGAGCCGCCCTTGACCCGGCGGTGCAGGGAGGAGCGGCTGACCCGGGCGGAGAAGTGGCACCAGTCGGTGCCGGGGGCGATCGGGCAGGGGGCGCTGTGCGGGCAGGGGGCGGCGACGTGGAACCCGGCGTCGGTCAGCCGCTGGCGGGCCTCGATGACGCGGGCGTATCCGGCGGGGGTGCCGGCCTCGACGATCACGACGGCCCGGGCGGCTGCCGCGGCGGCGTCGACGAGGGCGGCGCGGTCGGGCTCGGTGAGTTCGTTGAGGACGTAGGAGACGGTGACGAGATCGGTGCTCTCGAGGGTGAGCGCCGCTCCGATACGCGAGCGCTGCCACCGGGCACCCCGCAGCCCCGGGTTGGCGACGGCGAGTTCCTCGCCGAGGGCGAGGGCGGGTTCGGACCAGTCCAGCACGGTGACGTCGCGCTCGCCGCCCCAGGTGGCGCTGACGGCCCAGGTGGCGGCCCCGGTGCCCCCGCCGAGGTCGGTGTGGGTGGCGGGCACGAACCCGGGCACGGCCGCCGCGAAGGCGTCCAGGGCGGCCCGTACCGCCTCGAACGTCGCCGGCATCCGGTACGCGGCGTAGGCGGCCACGTCGGCGCGGTCGCGCAGGATGGGCGCGTCGGTGGGGGTGTCGCCCCGGTAGTTCGCGATCAGCCGGTCGACGGCGTGCGCGGCCTGCTTGGGCGGCAGGCCGGCGAGAAGCGCGGCGAGGGTGGAGCGGAGGGTCTCGGCCGGGGGTACGGGGGCGTTCACCGGGGGATTCTCTCAGGTTCTGGCGGCCGGTCCGCTCCCGCGTACGGCCCGTGCCAGTCGGGTGGCCGCGGCCGCCCGCGGTCTGCTGTCCGGCTGCCGTCTTCGGGGGTGGACGGTGTTCGCCAGCAGCACCAGGAAGGTGTCCGTCGCCGGGTCCAGGACCAGTGACGTGCCCGTGAAGCCGGTGTGGCCCGCCGCCCCGCGTCCCGCCAGTTCGCCCATGAACCAGGGCTGGTCCACCGCGAAGCCCAGGCCGGGGGGCGTCAGCAGCAGCTCCACGAAGTCCGGGCCGAGGATGCGGGCGGGGCCGTAGGAGCCGCCGGCCAGCAGGGTGCGGCAGAACACCGCGAGGTCCCCGGCGGTGGAGAAGAGCCCGGCGTGCCCGGCCACTCCCCCGAGCGCCCACGCGTTCTCGTCGTGGACGACGCCCCGCAGCATCCCCCGGTCCGCCTTGCCCCACGGCCGCCGCTGGTCCTCGGTCGCCGCCGCGCCGGGGCAGGGCCGGAAGTCGGTGGCGGTCATGCCCAGCGGCCTGGTGATGCCCTCGTGGACCAGGACGTCCAGCGTGCGGCCGGTGACGCGTTCCAGGACGTACTGCAGGAGCAGCATGTTGAGGTCGGAGTAGGTGTAGGTGCCGGGCACGCCGATGGGGGCCTCGGCCTGCAGCATCGCCATGCGCCCGGTGTCGTCCGCGCAGTCGTGCAGCGGCAGTTCGGGCCGCAGTCCCGAGGTGTGCGTGAGCAGTTCCCGCACGGTGATCCCGTGCCGTGCCGCCGCCCGGAACTCCGGCAGGTAGGCGCCCACCCGGGCGTCGATGCCGAGGGTGCCCCGCTCGATCTGCTGGACCGCTGCGACGGAGGTGAACAGCTTGGTGAGGGAGGCCAGGTCGAAGGGCGTGCCGACGGTCATCGGGACGCGTGCCGCGGCCGGCAGCTCGATGCCGGCGTCGGTCTCCTCGTCGTAGCCGGAGTACCGTACGGCCCACCCCGCCGCCTCCTCGACGGCGATCACCGGCCCGCGTCCGGCGACCACGACGGTGCCCGCGGCCCAGGGGCGTGCCCCGGTGGTGAGGTCGGTGACCTCCTGGACGAGGTGACGCAGCTCCACGGGATCGAGTCCGGCCCGTTCCGCGGTGTCGCCGCGCAGTCTCGGCGCGCTCAGCTCCCTGCTCCCTCCGTATCCGCACGTGTGTTCCAGGGACGGCACATTCCCATGAAACAGGCCAGGGCCACCAGTGCGGCCACCAGTTGGACAACGGCCATCGGTACGGCCGTGTGCTCGCCGGCGATCCCGACCAGCGGGGAGGCGACGGCGCCGATGAGGAAGGAGGAGGTGCCGAGCAGCGCGGAGGCGGAGCCGGCGGAGTGCCGGGTGCGCATCAGGGCGAGCGCCTGGGCGTTGGGCAGTGTCACACCCATCGCCGACATCAGGACGAAGAGCGCGGCGGCGACGGGGGCGAGGCCCACCGCGCCGAGGGTGCCGGTCGACATCAGCAGCAGCGCGGTCGCGGCGGCGATCACCAGCGCCAGGCCCACGCCCATGACCTTCTCCAGGCTGACCCGCCCCACCAGCACCTTCCCGTTGATCTGCCCGACGATCACGAGCCCGACGGAGTTCAGGCCGAACAGCAGGCTGAAAGTCTGCGGGGAGGCGCCGTAGATGTCCTGGATGACGAACGGGGAGGCCGAGATGTAGGCGAACAGCGCGGCGAACGCGAAGCCGCCCGCCAGCATGAAGCCGGTGAAGGGCAGGTCGGCCAGGAGCCGGCGCATCGAGTGCAGGGCCTCGCCGACACCGCCCGCGTGCCGCTCGGCGCGCGGCAGGGTCTCGGGCAGCCGCGTCCACACCAGGGCGCCGAGCAGCAGACCCACGACGGTGAGGACCACGAACACCCCGCGCCAGTCCGTCACCCGCAGGATCTGTCCGCCGATCAGCGGCGCGACGATCGGGGCGACCCCGGAGATCAGCATCAGGGTGGAGAAGAAGCGGGCCATCGCCGTGCCGTCGTAGAGGTCGCGCACGACCGCCCGGGCGATCACTATGCCCGCCGCGCCCGCGAGGCCCTGCACCAGCCGGAAGGCGACCAGGGCCTCGACGTTCGGGGCGAACGCGCACAGGGCGGTGGCGAGGACGTACACCGCGAGGCCGGTGAGCAGCGGACGGCGACGGCCCCACTTGTCGCTCATCGGGCCGACCACCAGCTGTCCGAGCGCCATGCCGAGCAGACAGGCGGTCAGGGTGAGCTGGACCGTGGCGGCGGGGGCGTGCAGGGCGTGGGTGACCTCGGGCAGCGAGGGGAGGTACATGTCCATCGCCAGCGGCGGTGTGGCGGTGAGGCCGCCCAGGATGAAGGTGACGAGCAGACCGGTCCGGCGTACGGCGCGGACGGCGGCCGGTTCCGCTTCCGCTCCGGCCGCCTGTGTCAGCTGTGGTGTCGAGGCCCCCTGCTCGGCCATGTGCCCCTCCCTTTCCATTCGATACGCCACCTATGCTCTCAGCTCGTACACAGTGGCGAGGATCGCACGAGCGAGGGTGGGGCGGACATGACGGCGGAGCGTGTGCGGTGGGGCATCCTGGCGACCGGTGGGATCGCGGCCGCTTTCGCGGCCGATCTCGTCGATCTGCCGGACGCCGAGGTGGTGGCGGTGGCCTCGCGGACCGAGGCGTCGGCGAAGGCGTTCGCGGAGCGGTTCGGCATCGAGCGGGCCTACGGCGACTGGGCCGCCCTCGCCGCGGACGCGGACATCGATGTCGTGTACGTCGCCACCCCCCACTCGGCGCACCGGGCGGCCGCCGGTCTGTGTCTGGAGGCCGGGCGGAACGTGCTGTGCGAGAAGGCGTTCACGCTGAACGCGCGCGAGGCCGAGGAGCTGGTCGCGCTGGCGCGGGAGCGCGGGAGCTTCCTGATGGAGGCGATGTGGATGTACTGCAATCCGCTCGTGCGGCGGCTGAAGCGGATGGTCGAGGACGGCGCGATCGGCGAGGTGCGCCATGTGCAGGCCGACTTCGGGCTAGCGGGGCCCTTCCCGCCCTCGCACCGGCTGCGCGACCCCGCGCAGGGCGGCGGCTCGCTGCTGGATCTCGGGGTATACCCGGTGTCGTTCGCGCAGCTGCTGCTCGGGGAGCCGTCGGACGTGACGGCGAGAGCGGTGCTCTCCGACGAGGGCGTCGATCTCCAGACGGGTGCACTGCTCTCCTTCGAGAGCGGCGCTCTCGCCTCGGTGCACTGCTCCATCGTCGGCGGTACGGCGACCTCGGCCTCCGTCACCGGCTCGCAGGGCCGCATCGACCTTCCGCACGGCTTCTTCTTCCCGGACCGGTTCGTGCTGCACCGGGACGGCCGCGACCCGGAGGAGTTCGCCGCCGATCCGGCGGACGGGCCGCGCAACAGTCTCCGGCACGAGGCCCGCGAGGTCATGCGCGCGCTGCGGGCCGGTGAAACCGAGTCGCCGCTCGTGCCGCTCGACGGCACCCTCGCGGTGATGCGGACGCTCGACGCGATCCGTGAGCGCGTCGGCGTCCGCTACCCGGGGGAGGACGGCGCGCCGGACCCGGCCCTCACGCCGGCTTGAGCCCCTGCGCGCCCACTTCCGTCACGAAGGAGGCGGCGGTGGGGACGGGCGCGCCGGTCGTGGTCACGTACGGCACGGCCTTGAAGTCGGCCCGCGCCGCCGTCTCCTCCAGCGTGACCTTCACATAGCCGCGCCGGCCGTCGTAGAACCTCAGGTGCGGGTCGGCGGTCATGTCCGTGTCCCAGTTCGCGGGTTTCTCGGTGCCGTCCTGGCCGCTGGCGATCGAGGTGGCCACGATCTCGGTGCCCAGGGTGGGCGAGGACGGGTCGTCGAAGTCGTCCTTGATGTCGACGGCGTACGCCACGTGCGCATCGCCGCCGACCACCATCAGGTTGGCCACCCCGGCCGCCTTGGCGCCGTCCAGGAGGCGGCGGCGGGAGGCCGGGTAGCCGTCCCAGGCGTCCATGGAGACCTTGTCGGGTCCACAACGCCCGGATGGCGGACGGGCCGGTTCCACGTGCCGGACGCTCGCCTACGCTGCCGGACATGACGGAGAGGGAATCGAAGACCGCTGTGGTGACCGGTGCGGGGTCCGGGATCGGACGGGCGGTCGCCGTGGAGCTGTCGCGGGCGGGCTGGTCGGTGGCGCTGGCGGGGCGGCGGCCCGAGACGCTGGCGGAGACGGCGGCGCTGGTGCCCGAGGGGGCCTCACTGGCCGTACGCACCGACGTGTCGCAACCGGGAGACGTCGCCGCGCTGTTCGCCGCCGCCGTGGAGCGGTTCGGGCGGGTGGACCTGCTGTTCAACAACGCGGGGACGTTCGGGCCGGGCGGGGTGCCGGTGGAGGAACTGCCGTACGACGCGTGGCGGCATGTGGTGGACACCAACCTCAACGGGGCGTTCCTGTGCGCGCAGGCGGCCTTCCGGCAGATGAAGCAGCAGGATCCGCAGGGCGGACGGATCATCAACAACGGCTCGATCTCGGCGCATACGCCCCGGCCGCTGTCCGTCGCCTACACGGCGACCAAGCACGCGCTGACCGGCCTGACCAAGTCGCTGTCCCTGGACGGGCGGCCGTACCGGATCGCGGTGGGGCAGATCGACATCGGCAACGCGGCGACCGACATGACGCGGCGGATGGAGACGGGGGCGTTGCAGGCGGACGGTTCGGTGGTGCCGGAGCCCGTGATGGACGTCGCCGATGTGGCGCGCACGGTACGGCACATGGCGGAGCTGCCGCTGGAGGCGAACGTGCAGTTCGCGACGGTGCTGGCCACCGCGATGCCGTACGTGGGGCGGGGCTGACGGCTCCGACCGACCGTCAACTCGTCAACTCTTACAAACGGAATTTCAACATCCGGACCATTGCGGCCGGTCGCAGACCTATGCTCAAATCATCTACACAGGAGCTTCACACTTGAGGAGATGAAGTTCCGCAGGCCACACCGAGGGGGGTGGCGGCAGCCGTTCCACCGCACCGGGTGGGGGTGGATCCCGCGCGGGACCGCGGGGTACGCACCGGTGCGCCGGAACGGCTGCCGCGAACGTCAACCGGCCTGTTCCGCCCCGCCCTTGCGCCGTCTGCGCAGCACCCACGCCCCGCCCGCCAGCAGCGCGACCGTGCCGCCCGCGCCCTCCAGCAGCTTCCACGACGAGCTCGCCCCCGCCGCCGCGCCCGGCGCCCCGCCCGCAGCGTGAGCGCTCTTCCCGCCCCGCGTCGCCTTCGCCCCGCCCTCGCTCAGCGGCTCGACCAGCGTGCCGACCGCCGGCGCCGAACCACCTTTCGAAAAGCCCCAGTCGAGCAGCGTGGCCGTCTCCTCGTAGACGGCGTTGTAGCCGCTCCTCGGATGCATCACGGTCACCAGCAGCGTCCGGCCGCCACGGGTGGCCGCGCCGGTGAAGGTGTTGCCGGCGGCGCTGGTGTAACCGTTCTTGACGCCGATCAGCCCGTCGTACGTCTTCACGCCCCACGCGCCCGTGAGCAGACGGTCGGTGTTCTGGATCTGGAAGGTCTTCCTGCCGCCCGCCGGGAAGTTCGCGGTCCGGGTGTGGCAGTACGCGCGGAAATCGGGGTCCCTCAGTCCGTGCCGGGCGAAGAGGGTGAGGTCGTAGGCGGAGGAGAGCTGTCCCTTGTGGTCGAAGCCGTCGGGGCTGACCACATGGGTGTCCAATGCCTGCAGGTCCTCCGCCGTGGCCTGCATCTGCGCGACCGTCCTCGCGATACCGCCGTTCATGTGGGCCAGGACGTGCACGGCGTCGTTGCCGGAGCGGAGGAAGACGCCCTGCCACAACTGCTCGACGGTGTAGGTGATCCCGGCTTTGACGCCGACCAGGCTGGAGCCGGAGGGGACGTCGGCGATCTCGGCGTCGGTGACCGTGTGCCGCTCGGTGGGGGCGAACTTCTTCAGCACCGTGTCGGCGAAGAGCATCTTCAGCGTGGACGCGGGCGCGAGACGCCGGTGGGCGTTGAAGGAGGCGAGCACCTCTCCGCTGTCGCAGTCGGCGACCAGCCAGGCGGCGGCGGTGAGTTTCCGGGGCAGCGCGGTGCCCTGAATTCCGGCGCGGGCGAGACGGGCACCGCCGACGACGGTCGTGGCGTGCGCGGGGGACGCCGAGGCGAGCGGAATCGCGGCGGCGGCAAGACCCAGCGCGGCACGCCGGGAGAGCGGGGAGGAACCATGCATCCGGGGACGCTAACACCCACTCAACAGGGGTTTCCTGGCAGTAGCCCCTCTACTGCTCAGGAATTACCTGTCTTACGAAAATTTGAAGTCATACCCCGCTTTCTCAGCTCCGACACATCCTTTACTCAGTGCGAAGCAAAGGTTCCTCCATAACGTGTGGCAGCGCCCACAGCGGGCGCCAAGAACCTGCGAGGAACGGGATGTTTGGCATCTATCTCAAGCGCGAACTGAGCCGCAGAAAGAAAGCGGCTCTGGTCATCGCCATGGGTCTGGCGCTCGGTATCGCGCTGGTGATCACCGTCAACTCGGTGTCGGCCGGCATGACTCAGGCCCAGGGCAAGGTCCTCAAGTCGCTGTACGGTCTCGGGACCGACATGACCGTCACGAAGGCGCGGTCGGCGCCCAAGGCGGGCAGCTCCCAGGGCCCGAACTTCCAGTTCGACGCCAAGTCGAGCAGCAGCACCAGGCAGAGCTCGGACCGGGTGATGACCCAGGGCGGTCAGGCTCTGGCGTCCTCCCTGGTCACCAAGGTCGCCGCGCAGAAGGGCGTGGCCGCCGCGGTCGGTGCGCTCACCCTGAACGTGACCAAGGTCGACGGCTCCTTCACCCAGGGCAAGGCGAAGAGCTCCACGAGCGGCAGCGGCAGCCGGCAGCAGGGCGGGCCCGGCGGCAGCAGCAGTGGCGGCGGCCAGCCGCAGGTCCAGGGAGGCGGCGCCTCCTTCGACGTCAACTCCTACTCGGTGGCCGGTGTCGACGTCACCCACCAGGAGCTCGGCCCGCTGGCCACCTCGAAGATCACCTCGGGAAAGACGTTCACGTCGTCGCAGACCACCGCCAAGGTCGCCGTGGTCAGCGCCTCGTACGCCAAGTCCAAGAAGTACAAGGTCGGCACGGCCTTCAAGATCTCCGGCACCACCTACACGGTCATCGGCATCGCGACGCCCGACAGCGGTGATTCCACCGTCGACGTCTTCCTGCCGCTGAAACAGGCGCAGACGCTGGGCGACGCGAAGAACAAGGTCACCACGATCTACGTCAAGGCCACCGACTCGAAGCAGATCTCCACCGTGAAGAAGGAGATCCAGTCCAACATCTCCGGTACGACGGTCACCACCTCCGCCGACCTGGCCTCCACCGTCTCCGGTTCCCTGTCCACCGCGTCCGACCTGGCCACCAGCGTCGGCAAGTGGCTGTCGATCGCGGTGCTGGCGGCGGCGTTCCTGGTGGCGGCGCTGCTGACCTCCTCGGCCGTCTCCCGCCGGGTGCGTGAGTTCGGCACGCTGAAGGCGCTGGGCTGGCCGAGCCGCAAGGTGACCCGGCAGGTCGTCGGCGAGTCCATGGTCAACGGCCTGATCGGCGGCGCCCTCGGTATCGCGCTCGGCCTCGCGGCCGCCTACGCGGTCACCGCGATCAGCCCGAAGCTGACCGCGCAGCTCGGCAGCACGGGCGGACCCGGCGGCGGTCCGGGCGGGGGCGGCCCCGGCCGGCAGTCGGCCTCCACCATGGAGATCGCCCTGTCCGCACCGGTCTCCCTGACCACCATCGCCCTCGCGGTGGCCCTGGCGGTAACCGGCGGTCTGATCGCCGGTGCGATGGGCGGCTGGCGCGCCTCCCGTATGCGCCCGGCGGACGCCCTGCGCAGCGTCTCGTAACGCACCCCAAGCCGAGGCGCCGCCTCCCCCTCCCCTCGGGGCGCGGCGCCCCACCCCTACGTTCCTGTGGAGAACCCCATGTACAGACTCACCGGCGTCACCAAGCGCTACACGCGGGGCAGGGAGACGGTGGAGGCGCTGCGCGGCATCGACCTCACCATCGAGGACGGCGACCAGCTCGTCATCCAGGGCCCGACGGGCGGCGGCAAGTCGACGCTGCTGCAGATGATCGGCGGGCTGGACCGCCCGACCGAGGGCAGCGTCGAGTTCGACGGCGTCGACCTGGCCCGCATCGGCGAGACCAGGCTGACCCGGGTGCGGGCCGAGAACATCGGCATCATCTTCCAGTCGTTCAACCTCATCCCGACGCTCACCGCCCAGGAGAACGTCGAGACGGCCCTCGTACCCCTCGGGGTGAAGCCCGCCGAGCGCCGCGAGCGGGCGGCGCAGGCCCTGCGCTCGGTGGGCCTCGGCGAACGCCTCAGTCATGCGCCCGCGGAGCTCTCCGGCGGCCAGCAGCAGCGCGTCGCGATCGCCCGCGCGCTGGTCAAGCGGCCCAAGGTGCTCCTGGCCGACGAGCCCACCGGCAACCTCGACGAGGGAACCCGCGACGACATCATGGCCCTGCTGGAGGGGTTGTGGCGCGAGCACGGGCTGACCTTCGTCATGGTCACCCACGACTCCTCCATCGCCCGCCGCGCCCCGCGTCTTGCCACCATCAAGGCCGGGCAGCTGACCCTGACGGAGCAGGACGACGGGCGATACGCACAGCAGTCGTACGTGTCCTGACGGCCGGGGCCGCTCACCTCCCGAGGATCGTGTCGACCTCGGACAGTTGGGCGGGGGTGAGTGGGCCCTTCTCGAGGGCGGCCGCGTTCTGCTCGGCCTGGGTGACCGAGCGGAAGCCCGGGATCGGAACCGTGCGCGGGCTGCAGGCCCAGATCCAGGCGAGGGCGCCCTGCGCGGGCGTACGGCCGTCGCTGGTCAGTACGTCCCGCAGCGCGTCCACGCGGGCGACCCAGTCCTCCTCGGCGCCGCCGTTCTCCGTGAAGCCGGGCAGCCAGGCCGGCGGCCGGCTGCGGATGTCCCCGGCCTCCAGGGCCTGCCCGCTGCGGTGCTTGCCGGACAGCAGCCCCATGGCGAGCGGGCTGCGGTTGACGCCGGCGAGGTCCAGCTCGTCGCACAGGGCGAGCATGTCGGGTGCCGGCTGGAAGACGTTGAGCGCGTGCTGCACGGCCGTGCAGTGCTCACCCTCGGCGAACACGGCGGCACGGGCGGGGTCGTCGGTGCTCCAGGCGTAGGCACGGATCAACCCCTCGTCCACCAACTCCTCGCAGGCCTCGCGGAGTTCGGCGGCACGCTCGGGATCGGCGTCGGAGATGTGCAGCTGGTAGAGGTCGACATGGTCGGTGTCCAGGCGCCGGAGTGAGGCGGTCAGGGCGCGGCGGACGTACTGCGGGGAGTCGTCGCTGCCGGTGCGGGTGCGGGTGTCCTCGTCGAAGAGGTTGCCCCACTTGGTGGCGATCACCACCTCGTCCCGGCGCTTGCCGAGGGCGCGCCCGAGGACGCGTTCGCTGTGCCCTGCGCCGTATGTGTCGGCGGTGTCGAAGAAGGTCACACCGAGGTCGAGGGCGCGCCGGATCGCCCGTACGGACTCCTCGTCGTCGACCTTGCCCCAGCCGAGCGGCTGCCCGTCGGTGTCCTGCCACTCCCCGCCGATGGCCCAGCAACCGAAGCCGAGAGCGCTTACTCGGATACCGCTGCGGCCCAGTGTCCTGTTCGTCTCCATGCCCACGGACCCTAGGAGTTGGAGCGCACTTCAGCACAAGGGGTCAGTGCAAGGGGATTCACAGGGGGATTCATAAAGGTCTGTTACGCCTGCCCGGTCTCGAAGCGGGAGATCCGGCCGTCCTCGGTGACGTCGAAGCTCCACCGGGTGCGCATCTCGCCCCAGGTGTCGTTGCGGTAGTTCGCGATCAGCGCGCGGCCGCCCTGGGACTCGTTGTCGACGTCCAGATGGCCGTTGGAGGAGAAGATCTCGCGGTCGATCCACTCGCCGAGGTCGCGGTCGGAGCCGTCGTCGGACATCGTCGCGTCGTCGGTGAGCAGCGACAGGAACGCCTCGCGGTCATGGGCGTTGACGGCGGCGACGAAGGCGCGGACCGCCGGGTCGCTGAGTCTGGCGGGCTGAATCGTCATGCCAGTCAGACTCACACCGCTCCCCCGGGGCCGCCACCCGAACGGCCGCGCGAACAGGCTGGGCAGGTGTCGGCGGTGCGACGGTGGATACGCGGAGGGGGACCGACCTGTTGTCTGCCCCGGGAGTCATCGTGAATGCATTCGACCGTCGTGATCTGGGCCTGCTGCTGCTCCGGCTGGGCACCGGCGGCGTGCTGGCGGCACACGGCGCGCAGAAACTGCTGGGCTGGTTCGGCGGCCACGGCATCGAGGGGACCGGACAGTTCATGGAATCCGTCGGGTACGCGCCGGGCAAGGCGAGCGCCACGGCGGCGGGGCTCGCCGAGGCCGGTGGCGGCACCCTGCTGGCGCTGGGCCTCGCGACACCGGCGGCGGGCGCGGCGGCGGCCGGCGCGATGGCAGGGGCGTCCGCGGTGCACGCGCCGAACGGCTTCTTCAACCAGGAGGGCGGCTTCGAGTACGCGGCCACGCTGGGCCTCGCCGCGGCCGGACTTGCGGTCACCGGACCGGGCCGGCTCTCCCTGGACCACGCCCTGGGCCACGTCCTGGACCGCGGCTGGATGGTCCCGGCGGCACTCGGCGCGACCGCGGCTGCGACGGCTGTGGTCGTGGGGGCGCGGAACAAGCGGCTGCGCAAGCCGGAGCAGGACGGGGCGGCGGAGGACCGGTTCGAGTCGCAGGAGCCGCTGTCCGGGGAGTGACCCGCTGGGGCAGGGTTGCGCCCATGACAGATCGGAACACCTCCCCCGGCGCCCCCGCCTCCCCCGGCGCCCCCGCCTCCCCCGCCTCCCCCGGCGCCCCCGCCTCCCCCGACGACCTCTGGTCCGCCGTCGACGCCCTGTGGGCCTGGCTGGAAGAGGGTCGCCCGCACGGCGGCCGCGAGAGCCTGCTGCTGCGCGTCCTGAAGATGTCCGAGGAGGTCGGCGAGGTCGCCGAGGCGGTGATCGGCGCGACCGGCCAGAACCCCCGCAAGGGCACCACCCACACCTGGGACGACGTCGAGGCCGAGTTGTGCGACGTCGTCATCACCGCGCTGATCGCCCTGCGCACCCTCACCCCGGACACCCGCGAGACGTTCACCCGGCATCTGGCCCGGGTGACGGAACGCTCCCTCAGCACCCCTTGGCCGGGCACCGCGACCTGACCGGACTCGATAGGACCGGACTCCCCCAATGTTGGGCACACTATTGACCGTCGTTGAAAAAACGCCCTACATTCGCAGCGTTTCACGGCGCCGTCGTCCCCCGTACACCCGCTCAAAGGGGAGCCCCTCGTGTCCACCGAAACGCACACCCAACCCGGGTCCACCGCCGCCGGGCCCGCGTCCGGCGGCCTGCCCGTCGGCGCCCTGGTCGCCGGCTGCTTCGCGGTCTGCCTGGCCCAGATCGCCCTCGCCATGCCGGCCACGCTCAACGGCCTGTTCCAGCAGGACCTGCATCCGGTCGGCTCCCAGCTGACCTGGATCTCGGACGCCTTCCTGCTGCCCGTGTCCGTCCTGGAGCTGACCTTCGGCGTCCTCGGTGACCTCTTCGGCCGCAAGCGGCTGCTGGTCGGCGGTGGCGGTCTGCTGGTGGCCGGCGAGGCGCTGGCCGCCGCCAGCACCGGCATCCACATGCTGTGGGTGGGCCAGGCGATCGCCGGCCTGGGCGCGGCGGCGCTCTTCCCGACCTCGCTCGCGATGATCGCCGCAGGCACCCACTCCGCCCGCGACCGCGCCCGTACGATCACGATCTGGGCGGCCGCCCTGTCCAGCGGCGGTTTCGTCGCACCGGTGCTCGGCGGCATCACCGGCAACTACGGCTCCTGGCGCTGGGCGTTCATCGTGGTGACCGGCCTCGCCCTGGTCAGCACCCTGCTCAGCCAGCTCTTCGCGCAGAACTCCAGCGCCCCGGAAGGCCGCTCACTCGACCTCGCCGGCCAGATCACCATCGGCATCGGCATGTTCGCCCTGCTGTACGCGGTGATCCAGGGCCCGGCGGACGGCTGGACGGCGACACCCGTGGTGATCGCGTACGTGGTCGCGGCCCTGTTCATCGGGCTGTTCCTGCTGGCCGAACACCGGGCCGCCGCCCCGCTGCTCCGGCTCGACCTGTTCAGGAACCGGGCGTTCGCGGTGGCGTCGTTCGTCGCCGTGGTCGGCATGTTCAGCTACCTCGGCACCGCCTACGCCACCAGCATCCGGCTCGGCCCGATCCAGCACCAGAGCCCCCTGCGCGGCTCGTTCGCCTTCATCGTGCTCAACGCCTGGACGCTGCTGCTGATGCCGCTGATCTCTCGGCTGCTGGAGAAGGTCAGCCCGCGCTGGGTGCTCGGCGCGGGACTCGCCCTGATGGCGACCGGCGACTTCATCGCCGCGACCCTCTCGGTCCACGACCGCGCGCTGACCTCGCTCATCCTCCCCATCGGCCTGGTCGGCATCGGCTTCGCGCTCACCGTCTCCTCCATCACCGCGACCGCCGTCAACACCGTGGAGGTCCACTACGCGGGCATGGCGAGCGCCTCGACGAGCCTGCTGCGCGACTTCGGCTTCACGCTCGGCCCGGCGGTCATCGGTGCGATCGCACTGAGCCACGCGGCCGACGAGTTCACCCGGAACCTGGCCTCCTCCGGCCTCTCCGCCCAGGTCAAGGCGGCCGCCGGGCAGGTCGCGGCCGAGGGCGGCCCGCTGGCCTCCAATTCGGTCCCGCCGGCCTCCCCGCCGGGTGGCGCGGTCCCCATCGCCCTGGAGGCCCTCGGCAACGGCTACGCCATCGGTTACGTCGTCTGCGGCATCGCCGCCCTGGCGTGCTGCCTGCTCAGCATGGTCGCCCTGCGCGGCAAGGGCGACCAGGACGCGACGGTGGGCATCGAGAAGGAGGAGGAAGCGGCGGCGGCCACGGCGATCCGATGACCAAGGTCTTGGAGCGGCGGTGATCTCGTCACCGCCGCGTCACAGCTGACGCACAGGGGAACCCCACGTGAGGCCGTCCGGTCTCCATCGGCGAGCGCCGGCGGAGACCGGCGCCGCGCATCCGACCTCGGGGGACCTCATGCCGTACGTCAGCATCCGCAAGACCGCACTGGCCGTCGCCGCACTCTCGGCCGCCCTGTCGCTCAGCGCCTGCCAGGGCAATGACACCGCCTCCGGCACCACGTCCTCCTCGACGGCCCCGACCAGCAAGGCACCGTCGTCGGCGTCCTCACCCTCCGCGTCGTCCACGCCGTCCTCGGTTTCGTCGCCGTCCACGGCCCCGTCCTCCGCGCCCCCCAAGACCACCGCGACCGCCTCCCCCGTCTCCGGCACCACCGGCACGAAGGTCAAGACCTGCGCCGTCTCCGCCCTGAAGGCCACCGCGCACCAGGCCGCCGACCGCCCGGCCGGCACCGGGACGGGCGCGGCGATCGTCGAGTTCACCAACACCTCCACCCACCCCTGCCTCCTCCAGGGCCACCCCACGGTGGCCGGAGCGGCCAACGGCTCCCCCGAGCACAACGCCCCGCTGAAGGTGACCCCCGTCGGCCCCGCCCCCGTGATCCGCCTCGCCCCGGGCGGCACGGCACGGGTGAAGCTGACGTTCGTCCAGGTGCAGGGTGAGGCCGACGGCTACTGCAAGTCGGGCTCGCAGCCGGTGACGTACCCGACGCTCGTGGTGGGTCTGCCGGGCGCCGGTGCGCACCAAGTCGCCCTGGACGACGGAGTGTTCGCCGAGTGCGACAACACGGTGACGGCCACGGCGGTGTCGGCGGCGGCACTGTCGTAGGCCCAGCACCTGTTCAAACGATCAAGAGCCCGTCCATGCCATGGATGGGCTCCTCCATGTCGGCGCCCGGCGGCCTCGCAATCTCACGGTGACAAGGTATTGACATGACATTTGAACAGGGGCCATCGTACGAGACTAGAGCGCGCTAGTAGAGCGCGCCAGAGCTACCCGTGAAGGGGACCCGCGATGCCGTTCGACGTGCTGACCATGGGCCGGGTGGGAGTGGACGTGTATCCGCTCCAGACCGGTCTCGGGCTGGCCGAGGTCACCTCGTTCGGCAAGTACCTGGGCGGCAGCCCGACGAACGTGGCGGTGGCGGCGGCCCGGTACGGCCGGTCGGCCGCGGTGATCACGAAGACCGGCCGGGACCCGTTCGGCGACTTCGTGCGCACCGCGCTGGACGGCTACGGCGTCGACAGCCGCTTCGTCGGTACGTCGGACATCGCGCCGACCCCGGTGACGTTCTGCGAGATCTTCCCGCCGGACGACTTCCCGCTCCGCAGCAGAGCCAGCAGGTCGCCGCGGGCTTCACCTTCCCCACCTCCAACTGACCCTCCCCCTAAGGAGACGCCATGGCAACGGCGCCATCCACGCTCCGCACCGTCGCAGGCAACCTCTGCCTGGGATCCGCGCCCGACTCCTGGGGCATCTGGTTCGCCGAGGACGAGCGCCAGGTGCCGTACACCCGCTTCCTGGACGAACTGGCCCAGGCCGGGTACGAGTGGCTGGAGCTCGGCCCCTACGGCTACCTGCCCACCGACCCGCGGCGCCTGAAGGAGGAGCTGGACGCCCGTGGCCTGAAGGTCTCCGGCGGTACGGCCTTCGGCGCGCTGCACCGGCCCGAGGCCTGGGACTCGATGCTCGCGCACGTCCGCCAGGTCGCCGCGCTGACGGCGGCGGCGGGCGCCCACCATCTGGTCCTGATCCCGCCGATGTACCGGGACGAGAAGACCGGCGCGTTCACCGAGTCGCCGGAGCTGACCGCCGAGCAGTGGGCGGGCTTCGGCAGGGCCGCCGACCGGCTGGGCAGGCTGCTGCTGGACGAGTACGACGTACGTCTGGTCCTGCATCCGCACGCCGACAGCCACATCCAGACGCAGGCCGAGATCGAGCGGCTGCTGAACGAGTCGGACTCCCGGTACACCAACCTCTGCCTGGACACCGGGCACGTGGCGTACGGCGGCGGGGACAACCTCGACCTGATCCGCCGGTGCGGCGAGCGCGTCGGGTACGTGCACATCAAGCAGATGGACCCGGCGGTGCTGGCCCAAGTGGCCGCCGAGGACCTGTCGTTCGGGGAGGCGGTCAAGCGCGGCGTGTGCGTGTCGCCGCCCGCCGGGGTGCCCAACCCGGCCGAGGTGGTGGCCGAACTGGCCAAGCTGGACGCCGAGTTGTTCGTCATCGTGGAGCAGGACCTGTACCCCTGCGCGCCCGAGGTGCCGCTGCCCATCGCGGTCGGCACCCGCGAGCATCTGGCCGGCTGCGGACTGTCGGGTACCCGGCGTCCGAGCATCTCCCGGTAGGAGACGGCCATGGACGCCTCTCCTGACTGCCCCCTCCGACTCCCCTTCTGACTCCCCCTTCGAAGGACTGACCATGACTGTACGTGTTGGAGTCATCGGCGCCGGCTGGATCGGCCACGAGCACATCAGGCGTCTGACGCACCAGGTGACCGGTGCCCGGGTCACCGCGGTGACGGACATCGACGCGGCCCGCGCCGAGGAGGCGGCGGCGTCGGTGGGCGCCCGGGTGCTGCCGGACGGCGCGGCCGTGGTGGCGGACGACGTGGACGCCGTCCTCGTGACGTCGTGGGGCACCACCCACGCCGAGCACGTCCTGAACGCCATCGCGGCGGGCAAGCCGGTGTTCTGCGAGAAGCCCCTGGCCACCACCGCCGAGGACTGTCTGAGGATCCTGGAGGCGGAGACGGCCCACGGCCGCCGTCTGGTGCAGGTCGGCTTCATGCGCCGCTACGACGCCGGCTACCGCCAGATGAAGCAGGTGATCGACTCGGGCCGGATCGGCGAACCGCTGATCGTGCACTGCGCCCACCGCAACCCGACGGTCCCGGAGTCGTACACCTCGGCGATGGCGGCCCTGGACACGGCGGTCCACGAGGTGGACGTGCTGCGCTGGCTGCTGGACGACGAGATCGTCTCCGCGCAGGTGGTGACTCCGCGCTCGACGAGCAAGCGGTTCGAGCATCTGAAGGACCCGCAGATCATGCTCTTCGAGACGGCGAAGGGCGTCCGCATCGACCTCGAGGTCTTCGTCAACTGCCAGTACGGCTACGACATCCAGTGCGAGACGGTGGGCGAGGAGGGCCTGGTGCGCCTGCCCGACCCGGCGGCGGTCGGCGTCCGCACGGCGGCCCGGCACAGCACGGAGGTCCTGACGGACTGGGTGGGCCGTTTCGCGGAGGCCTTCGACACCGAGTTCCGCGAGTGGCTCGCCGGGGTGGCGGCCGGTGAGGAGCCGACGGGCCCCTCCGCGTGGGACGGCTACGCCGCCACCGTCATCACGGCCGCGACGGTCGAGGCCCTCGAAACGGGCCGGGTCGTCGGCACCGACCTCAAGCCCCGCCCGACCCTCTACGGAGGCACCGCGTGAAAATCGCCCTCGACCCGTACATGTTCCGCGCCCTGCCGATCGACGACATGGTGCGCACGGTGGCCGAACTGGGCTACGCGTACATCGAGTTGTCGCCCCGCGACGACTTCATTCCGTTCTTCCTGCATCCGCGCGCGGACGACGAGCGGGTGACGGAGCTGAAGAACGCCCTGCGCCGGCACGGCGTACAGCTGTCCTCGGTGCTCCCGCTGTACAAGTGGTCGTCCCCGGACGAGACGGAGCGCCAAGCGGCGGTCCGGTACTGGAAGCGGATGATCGAGATCACGGCGGACCTCGAATGCCCGCTGATGAACTCGGAGTTCAACGGGCGGCCCGAGCGGGCGGCGGAGAGCGAGGCGGCGTTCTGGCGCTCGCTGGAGGAACTGCTGCCGCTGTTCGAGCGCGAGGGGATCGCCCTGAACCTGGAGGCCCACCCGGACGACTTCTGCGAGGAGAACACGCCGGCGGTGGACCTGGTCCGCGCGATCAACAAGCCCTGGGTGAACTACCTCTACTGCGCGCCGCACTCCTTCCATCTCTCCGGTGCGGCGGAGGTGGGCGCGGACATCGCGTCGATGATGCGGTACGCGGGAGACAAGCTGCGGCACGTCCACATCGCGGACTCCTTCAACCACAAGGGGTCGTCGGGCCTGCGCTACATCCTCAACCCGCCCGGGACGGCGGCCCGTATCCACCAGCACCTGGACATCGGCCAGGGAGAGGTGGACTGGGACGCCTTCTTCGGCACCCTGCGCGAACTGAACTTCGACGGCGTGGCGACCGCCTGCGTCTTCGCCTGGGAGGAGCGGGCACGGGAGTCGTCGACGTTCATGCTGGACCGGATCCGCAAGGAACTGGCGGGCTGACAGCGGGATCCACGGGATCCACGGACGGGGCCCTGCCCCTCTCGATCGTACGACCGGAGGGGCAGGGCCCTGTCTCTGTCAGCTTCGCGTCATGAACGGCGTGCCCGGCGGCGCGTCATGTAGACCGCGCCGGCCCCGAGGGCGATGACCAGGGCGCCGCTGCCGGCTATCAGGCCGACCGGCGCGCTGGAACCGGTTTCGGCCAGGGGCGGCGTGCTCTCGCTGGGCGAGGGCGTCGGGGTCGTCGGCGGGGTCGACGTCACCGGGGGGACGCGCGGCGTGGTGGGCGGGGTGGTGGAGGTGGAGGGCTTCGTGGGGGTGGCCGGCGGGGTGGACTCCTGGGCCGGCGGCCGGCTGGTGGCGGGGCTGGTCGGCGTCGACGCGGTGGGCGTCGGCGTCGGGGAGGTCGGCTTGTCGGGGGTGCAGGCCTTGTCGCCGCCGTTCCACGCGGCGATGAGGTGGTACGGCGTGACGACGTTGCCGGGCTCGTACGGTGCGGGGCCGTGCCCGTCTCCCGACTGGCCGTCGTAGATGACGTCGTCGCCGTACAGGTCGATCTGCCCGTAGCAGTCGGGGGTCTTCACGGCCAGCTTCTGCCAGTCGCGCTGGGCGTCGTCGGATCCCGCGACGTCCTTCGAGGTGAGGTAGACCGTGGCGTGGTCGACGAGGGTCTGGTGGCCGGAGGTGGGCCAGTTGGGGCCTTCGGTCGTGTACTCGGCCAGCGAGACGGGGTACTTGCAGCTCTCGCCGATGTTCTGGCCGGGGGCCAGGCGCACCTCGACGGTGCCGGGCGCGGCGTTCCACTGGTGGAAGCCGCCCTGGGAGGTCCAGTCGGACCCGACCGGGTTTCCGCTGCTGTCGACGATGCGGTACTGGACGGTGGCGGACTGGCAGTCGCCCCCGGTGGTGGCGCTTGCGGTGGTGGCACCGAGGAGGGGTGCGGTGGCGCCGAAGAGAGCGCTTGCGGCGACGGCGGCCGCCGTTCTGGAGCGTGACGAGCGCATCAAGGTCTGATCCTGTGGCATCGAGGCGTGGGAGGTGGCTGGGCGTGAGCAGCCCATGTCCACGGGCGGAAAGAGGGCGGGGGGAGCCACTCACGTCACTTCACTCACTTCAAACACAGCGAGTGAGCTGCATTCTTGTCGCCCTTCACAACTGCCGTCAATCCTCCACGAGTTCATCACGTACGGAGCGACCGCCTCGGAGGACGACGGCTCCGGCCGGCGAGGCGAGGGCACCGCCGTCCCGCATCGACCCCACCTGAAGCGGTGACGATCCTTGCCTCGCCCCGCAGTCACCCGTCAGAATGGTGATGTGAATCTTGATCATGTCTTCGTCTGCGGGCACCCGGCCCTCGACTTCGTGGCCACCCTACGGGCCCGGCGCTCGACCCGGTTCGAGATGTTCGTGACGCCCGAGCGGCTCAACGCCTGGTACCTGGAGTCCGGACTCGTGGACACGATCACGCCCGGCGAGGAGGACGACGTCCGGGCGGCGACGACGGTGCGCGAGGCCCTCTACCGGCTCGTCACCAACCGTCGTCTCGGTGAGGGGTTCGACCGGGAGGCCCTCGCCGTGCTCAACGGCGCCGCGCGCAGGACGCCCGCGACACCGCAGCTCACCCTGGGGGGCCGGCACACCGAGGCGACCCCTGAGCAGGCCCTGGCCACCGTCGCCCGGCAGGCCGTCGAACTGCTCAGCGGCCCGGACGTCCCCCTGCTGAAGGAGTGCGGCAACCCCGAGTGCACGCGCGTCTACATCGACCGCTCCCGGGGCATGCGACGCCAGTGGTGCGGCATGGAGTCCTGCGGCAACAAGATCAAGGCGGCCGCGTACCGGGCCCGCAGGAAGACGGCACCGGCGACGTCCGCGCACTGACGGAACCACTCGTTGCCGGCGGTGTCCTTGAAGGCGGCGAAGGTGCCGCAACCGGCCCGCTCCGGGTGGGCCTGAGGGGTGACGCCAGCTTGACAGACGCGTTCATCACCGGTCAAGGAGGTGACGCGGCAGGAAAGGGCACCGGAGAGGCCGTACTCGGAAGTCATGGGCGATGCGGACGGCGTCGTCCTCACCTCTGAACTCCCCCGCCACCCCCTCAATCGGCCAATGTGCCCTGGTGGAAGTACATGCGCCAGCCCGTCTCCGTCAGGCGCCACACGGAGCTGCGCCAGGCGCGGCGGCCCTGGTTGTCGGCGAAGTACGTCAGGTGGACGACGCCCGGGGCGAGGAGGACTCCGGCCATGCCGGTGACCTCGACCGGGGAGTCCGGGGAGACCGAGCCGCCGCTCGTGACCGTGAGGATCGACTCCGCGTCCCAGCGGCGGCCGGAGGCCCCGATCTCGGTGAACTCCGGGTCCAGCAGCTCCAGGACCCGCGCCGGCGAGGCGCGTACCTCGGGGTCGAGGAGCCGCAACTCCCCCTCGATGGCGGCTCGGACGGCCCGCTCGCTCTCATCCGTCATGGGGGAACCCTACGGACATGCCCCACCTGTCACATCAGTGCCGTGTTGAACGGACTCGGGGCGTCCTGACGGCGGATGAGGACCGTCAGTGGTCCAGGCGGTGCGGGTGGGCGGGGTAGACACCGAGGATGCGCACCTCGGAGGAGAAGAAGCGCAGTTCGTGCAGGGCGAGGGCGACCCGCTCCTCGTCGGGGTGGCCCTCGATCTCGACGTAGAAGCGGCTGGGATTGAGGCCCGCGCCCAGCTGGTAGCTCTCGATCTTGGTGAGGTTGACGCCACTGCTGGCGAACCCGCCGAGCGCCTTGTAGAGCGCGCTCGGGATGTTGCGCACGCAGAAGAACAGGCTCGTCATCGTCGGTTCCCCGGTGTGCGGGGCCAGTGCGGCCTCCCGGGACAGGACGACGAAGCGGGTGGTGTTGTCGGGGTCGTCCTCGACCTCGGAGCGCAGCACGTCCAGGCCGTAGAGCCGGGCCGCGGCGGGCGGGGCGAGCGCCGCGTGCCGCGGGTCGCGCAGCTCGGCCACCTCGCGCGCCGCTCCGGCGGTGTCGTCGCTGACGAGGGTGCGCCAGCCGCCCTCCCGCACGATCTTGCGGCACTGTCCGAGCGCGTGCACATGACTGCGTACGCACTCGACCTCCTCCAGGGTCGCGCCGGGCACGCCCATCAGGTCGAAGCGGATGGCGAGGAAGTACTCGGCGACGATGAACAGCCCGGACTCCGGCAGCAGATGGTGGACGTCCGCGACGCGGCCGGCCGCGGAGTTGTCCACCGGGATCACGGCCACGTCGGCGGTGCCCAGCGTCACGGCGTCCAGCGCCTGCTCGAAGCTGGTGCAGGGCATCCCCTCCGCCCCGGGGTAGAGGGCCGCGGCGGCGGTCGCCGAGTTGGATCCGGGTTCACCCTGGTATGCGGCGGTCGTCACCGTGGTCAGCCTTCCTGGAGGAGCTCCTGTCGCGGGCCGCGCACGCACTGTCGCGAACCGCACCCGTGAAGTATCGGGGAACGCGCGCCGCGGGCCGGAGGGTGCCCGGAGCGTGAGACGGGACGTGAGGCGCACGGGCACCGGTCGATGTGAAAAATCCGTGGGCGGTTCCTGAGATGCGGAAGGTTCCGTGTGTGAGCATGCACACCCGCTCCATGATTGCGTCATCCGCCCGGGCACGGCAGAGTGTTCCAACTGCCGGGCCCGGCAGGCGAATTACCTGCGGCCGTCGCGGCACGACCCTACGGACGAACCGGAAGGAAGACGCGTGAGCCCGATATCGGTACGGGGATTTGCGGCGGCCTCCGCCACCGCGGTCACCGCCGTCGGAAGCGTCGTCGGCATAGCCTCGGGCAGCAGCGCCCAGCCGGGCGGCGCGGAGGCGACGGCGGTCGGCGCCACGCTCCTCGCGGACATCCCCGCGGGTCAGCAGGCCCAGGTGCAGACCGAGTCCCTGACGCAGCAGGCCGACGCACAGGCCGTCCAGGCGGACGCGAGCGCCAAGAAGGAGGCCGAGGAGGCTGCCCGCAAGGCCGCCGCCCGGACCGCCGTGGCCAAGAAGGCGGATGCCGAGAAGGCCGCGAAGCAGGCCAAGGAGGCCAAGGAGCGCGCCGAGTCGAAGACCACCTCCGCCTCCTCCGGCTCTTCCGGCTCCTCCCAGGGCGGCGGCTCCTCCAACATCCCCGTCCAGAGCTCCTACACCACCGCGCAGATCAAGGCGATCGCCGCGCAGATCGTGCCGGGCGGCCAGCTCCAGTGCTTCAGCAACATCGTGGAGCGCGAGTCCGGCTGGAACTACCGGGCCGTGAACCCGAGTTCCGGCGCGTACGGCCTGATGCAGGCCCTGCCGGGCTCCAAGATGTCGTCCGTCGGCGCCGACTGGCAGACCAACCCGGCCACCCAGATCAAGTGGGGCCTCAACTACATGAACAGCGTCTACGGCAGCCCCTGCGACGCGTGGACGTACTGGCAGGCCAACCACGCCTACTGAGTCCCGCGGCGGCCCTCAGACGCCGAGCCGTCGGGTCAGGGGGCGGCGGGTGAGGAAGAGGGCCGCGCCGGTGGCGAGGGCGGCGGCGCCGAGGGCGAGGAAGTAGCCGGGGCCGGGCACATGGTCGCCGGAGGCCTTCAGGGCGTTGCCGCCGATGCCGCCGCCGAGGGCCCCGGAGAGCCAGAACAGGGCCACCATCCGGCTGACGAAGCCGGCCGGGGCGATCGCGGTGGCGGCGCTCATCCCGACCGGCCCGAAGGACACCTCCCCGGCTGCCAGCAGCAGGAAGGCCAGCAGCAGCCACAGCGGGGAGACCCGGGCGCCGTCGGATGCGAGTTCGGCGGCGACCGCGGTGACCAGGTAGGCGGCGGCCGTGGTGCCCATGCCGAGGGCGTACTTGACCGCGGTCGGCACCCGGTCGCCGGCCCGGGTCCACAGCCGGGCGAACAGTGGCGCCAGCAGCAGCACGCAGAACGGGATCGCCGCCTGGAACCAGCTGGCGGGCACGGTCCGGCCCAGGACCCGGCGGTCGGTGGCGTGCTTGGCGAACAGGGCGAAGGCGGAGCCGCTCTGCAGGAACAGCGCCCAGAACACGGCGGAGGCCGCGAAGAGCCAGACGTACGTGCGCACCCGGACGCGCTCGGCGGCGGTGAGCAGGGGGTTGCGCAGCAGCCGCCAGAAGCAGATCACCGGGGACACCACGCACAACAGGCCGATCAGCGCCATGAGATGGGCGAGCCGGAAGGTGCCGAGGGCGGCGTCGGTGCCGTAGCCGAGGACGGTGACGGCGGTCGCGGCGAGGGCGATGCGCAGGACGCGGGCGCGTTCGGCGGGCGGGGCGGGGAGTTCCGGGGCGGTACCGGTGGCGCCGAAGTGGCGGGAGCCGCGGACGTAGTGCGCCAGACCGGCGGCCATGCCGAGGGCGGCGGCGCCGAAGCCCAGATGCCAGTCGACGCCCTCGCCCAGGGCGCCCACGACGATCGGCGCGATCAGGGCGCTGACCTGGACGCTCATGTAGAACACGGCGAAGCCGGAGTCGCGTCCGGTGCGGTCGTCGCGGTCGTAGAAGGCACTCAGCAGACTCGCCATGTTGGGCTTGAGCAGTCCGGTGCCGCAGGCGACGAGCAGCAGGCCCGGGTAGAGGGAGCCGGTGACCGGCACGGCGATCGCCGCATGCCCGAGGGCGATCAGGACACCGCCGTGGAGGACGGCCCGGCGGGCACCGAGGATCCGGTCGCCGATCCAGCCGCCGGGTACGGAGGCCAGGAAGACGGCGGCCAGGTAGAGCCCGTACAGCAGCGCCGCGTCCCCGGAGGACATGCCGAGACCGCCGTGCCGGGTGTCCTCCGTCGCGTACAGCACGAGGATCGCGGTCATCCCGTAGAAGCTGAACCGCTCCCAGACGTCGGTGCCGAAGAGGGTCACGAACCAACGCGGGCGCGCGAGCGGGCCACCGGGGCGGGCCGGGGTGCCGGCCGGCCGGGAGCGCCGGTCGGCGGCGGACGGATGCGGCGGGGCGGTCACGGTGCCTCCCTGCGGGCGTGGGACGGGTGCAGGGCGAGATTCACCCGCCGCCGTCGACGACCGGTGGAGGACCTCTCGAGCGCGTTGGGGAGACACCGGACGCCTGCGACTGGCCGGTGCAGGACCTTTCGAGCCGCTGCGGGGAGACATGGCGCGGCGCCCGGCAGGGGGGAGCTGCCGGGCGCCGGGGGTGAGGGGAGCGGGGCGGACCGTGGGAGGCGGGCGGCGGGGGGATGCCGCCGGCGTTCGTCCCGGGGATCGGTCCGGCATCCGGCGCCGCCCGCGCTCGGGAGCCGTTCCCCTCACCCCTCCAGAGAACGCCCCGCTGCTCGGGTTCCGCTCGGATCCGGCTCATGCGGGAGCCCGGGCGCCGTCAGGGGCACCCGGGCTCCGTCTCAGGGGCGGCCGTAGCGGTGTCGTACGGCCGTCCGCGTCCGTCTCCTCGTCAGTCGTGCTTCTCGATGTCGACCTTCGGCAGGATCCGGTCCAGGCCCGCCGGGATCCACCAGGCGCGGCGGCCCATGAGCTGCAGCGCGGCGGGGACGATCAGGCAGCGGATGACGACGGCGTCGACGAAGACCGCGACCGCCATGCCGAACCCGAACTGCTGGAGCATCCGGTCCCCGCCGAGGATGAAGGCACCGAAGACGGCGACCATGATCGCGCCGGCGGCCAGGACGACCGAGCCGGTGTGGGCGAGGCCCTCGCGGATGGCGACCGAGGCGTCACGGGTGCGGTTCCACTCCTCACGGATGCGGGAGACCAGGAAGATCTCGTAGTCCATGGACAGCCCGAAGACGATCGCGAAGATCATGATGGGCAGGTAGGCCTCGATCGGGCCCGGCTCCAGGCCGAACATGCCCTTCTGGAAGACGAGCGTCATCGCGCCCAGCGCCGCCCCGATGCTCAGCAGGTTGAGCAGCGCCGCCTTGAGCGGCACCAGCACCGAGCGGAACACCATGACCAGGATGAGCAGCGACAGCCCGACCACGATGGCGATGAACAGCGGCATGCGGGCGGAGACGGTGTCGGCGTAGTCGATGACGGCCGTGGTGGAGCCGCCCACGAGGTAGTGGGCGCCGGTCCGCTGACGCAGTTTCACCAGGACGTCGTCGCGGAGGGTGTGCACCAGTCGCGTGGTGCGTTCGTCCTGCGGGGAGGTGGTGGGGAAGGCGATGACCGTGGAGACCTTGCCGTCCCGGGAGGGGATGGGTCCCGTCGCGGCGGCGAGGCCGTGGGTGGTGTTGAGGGTCTGGGAGAGGGTCGCGCCGGCCCTGGCGCCGCCCTCGGTGACCACGACCAGCGGGCCGTTGAAGCCGGGGCCGAAGCCGTCGGCGAGCAGGTCGTAGGCCTTGCGGCTGGTGGTCTTCGCGGGGTCGTTGCCCGCGTCGGCGAAACCGAGCCGCAGGTCGACCGCGGGCGCGGCGAGGGCGCCGAGCGCGGCCACCGCCAGCAGCAGGGCGACCAGCGGCCTGCGCTGCACCAGGCCCGCCCAGCGGCGCCAGCGCGCCCCGCCCTCGACCGGCTTGCCCTTCGCCTCGCGCCGCGCCGCCTTCGCGGTGAACTGGCGGGCGAACCGCTTGCCGAACAGGGCGAGCAGCGCGGGCAGCAGGGTGAGCGAGGCGAGCATGGTCACCAGCACGGTGAGGGCCACGGCGACCGCGGTGCCCTGCAGCGAGCCCAGCCCGAGGGCGACCAGTCCGAGCAGGGCCACGATGACCGTGCAGCCGGCGAAGAACACGGTGCGTCCCGCGAGGTCCAGCGCGCGTCGGCCCGCGTCCTCGGGTGACGCCCCGCGCACCAGCTCGGCCCGGTAGCGGGCGAAGATCAGCAGGGCGTAGTCGATGCCGACGCCGAGGCCGACGAGCATCATGATGTACGGCGTGTAGCTGGCGATCGTGAAGACGTGCGACAGCAGGATGATCACGCCGAGGGTGCTGCTGACCGCGAACACCGCGGTGATGACGGGCAGCCCGGCCGCGATGACCGTGCCGAACATCAGGCCGAGGATGACCAGCGCGGCGAGCATGCCGATGCCTTCGGCGGCGCCGCCCTGTGCCTCGCCGAGCTTGCGTGCCGCGTCACCGCCGAGTTCGACGCCCAGCGCGTCGGTGCGGGCGGCGCGGGCGGTGTCGTAGATCCGCTGGGTGTCCGCCTTGGCCATGTCCTCCGACTTGCCCTTGAGGACCACGGTGGCGTAGCCGACGGTGCCGTCCTTGGAGACGGCCTGCCGGTCGTCGTACGGGCTGCGCACCTGGGCGACCTTGGGCAGGCCCGACACCTTGCCGAGCATGGCCGTGACCCGGGCACGGGTGGCTGCGTCGCCGAGGCCCTGCCGGTCGTGCAGCACGATCTGGAGGCTGTCGCCGGCCTGGGCGGAGCCGTGGTCCTCCATGGTCTGCAGGGCCTGCTGGGTCTCGGTGCCGGGCAGGGAGAAGTCGTCGCGGTAGGCGTCGCCGACGGCGGAGGCCCCGCCCCAGACGGCGAACAGGACGACGCCCCACAGCAGCAGGGCGGTCCACCGGTGCCGTTGGGCGAAACCGGCGGTGCGCTCGAGGAGGGAGCGGCCGTGTGGGGGTGGTGGCGCGGTGGGGGTGGCGCCTCGGACCGGAGTAGTGGTCACCTTGCACTCCTTGGAGAGACAGTGCGCCCAGAGGTGTCACGGCACGCTCGGGGGCGGCTGGAGCCGCGCTGGAGCGGGCCGTGCCGTGACGGGGCGTCAGTCGTGGGTGTGGTGCGGGGGCTGGGGCTGGGACAGGTGCAGCACGCGCAGGACCCGTTCGCCGCTCTTCGGTACGGGGGCGTCGCTCCCGGCGTGCAGGAGCGTGCGCCGGGTGAGCGTCATCGTGGCGGGGTCGAGGTCGACGACGTGCGAGTGCACGGCCGGGTCGGCCAGCACGGCGTGGTGGCGTTCGGTCTCGGCCCGGACGGTGTCGCGCAGGTCGCTGACCGGGCCGAGCGGTTCGGTCGCGACGACCAGGTGGCCGGCGGGACCGGAGCCGAGGCCGCAGTGGAGGACGGTGCCGGTGCGGACGGGTACCGGGCCGAAGGCGGCGCACAGTCCCGCGTACTCGGCGCCGGTGAGGAAGCCGGCGAACTCGTGCGGGGCGGCCCAGACGTAGAACGGGGCGTAGCTGTTGTGCCCGCCGTCGCCGGCGTCCGTGACGCAGAACGCCTTCAGCAGCAGCCCGGTCCGCCGGTCCCAGGGGGCCGAGCGGTCCGCCACCCGTCGGGCGATGACGCTCATGTCGTAGTCGGCGGGCAGCGGGATCGAGTAGTGCGCGGTCAGCACGGACACGTCACCTCATCCGGGTCCTCGGTGTCCGGCGGCGGTTGCCGTCGGCGCCCGGAGTGTGGCGCCGCGCGCTGGAGCGGCGGTGGGGCGGGCGCTCAGGCCCGTGACTGCAGCCGCAGGGTCTCGGCGTGGAAGATCTCGTTGCCGCGGTTGGTGACGTCGAGCAGCAACTCCTGCTGCTCGGGGGTGAGTTCGGCGAGGAGCTTGCCGAGTGCGGCGCGGTAGTCGGTGAAGACGGTGTCGACGCGTTCGGCGAAGGCCTCGGGGATCGTCTCGACGATGACCCGCCTGCGGTCGCCCGCGTCCGGCCTGCGGCGGACGAATCCGGCCTTCTGCAGGCGGTCTATCACCGTGGTGATGGCGCCTCCCCGGCTCAGTCCGACCCGCTCGGCGAGCCGTCCGGGTGTCATCGGGCCTTCCAGGTCGAGCAGGCTCAGGCAGTTGAAGTCGGTGGCGTTGAGCCCGATCGACTGGGCGACCGCGGACTGGAAGAGGACCGTCCTGGCCGCCTGCACCCGCAGGGCCGTGGCCAGCGACATCAGGACGCCCAGGGAGCGGTCCTCTTCACTCTGCGGTCGCATCGTCGGGGTGCCTTTCTGCCGTCGGGTTCCGGCCAGCGTACTGGCGCGGGCCGTGATCCGTCCGTACGGCCGTGGCGGCTCAGGCGGCGCGCCGGGCACGGTCGACCCGCAGCCGGACGGCCCTGCTCGCGACCTCGAACAGCGGGCCGCTCGTCGGGAAGGGCTTGATGCGGGCGTTCTGGAAGCCGGCCACCAGCCAACGGCCGTCCCGGCGCTCCAGGACAAGCGTCTGCCGCGACAGCCGCTTGGGGGTGGCCTCCTTCTGCCAGGGGTAGAGGGCGGCGCCGGTGGAGACGACGACGGCGTGGTCCTCGCCGAGCCGGCGGACGCTCTCGATCTCGCCGGTCACCAGGCGGGTGCCGTAGAGCATCGTGCGGAACATCAGGTCGTGCATCTCGGCGATCTCCCGGCGGCCGTTCAGCAGGACGCCGTTGAACTGCACGTAGGTGGCGTCCGGGGTGAACAGCTCGCCGTAGCCGTGGCCGTCGGCGGCGTCCCAGCGGTCGGCGAGCGCGGCGAGGACGGCGCGGGCGTCGAGGTCGGTGGCGCGGGTCTCGTGGGTGGCGTTCATGTCGGTGCTCCTTCGGTCCGTGGCGGCCTGCTCTCACAGGTTCGCTCTGATTTCGTTCTTCTCTCTTTCCGTGTATCTCTAATTTAGAGAGAATCTGGGATGGGTGTCAACCCCTCCCCCGCATCCGGCCCGCCACCCGCGCTTGAGCGCCCGTCGAGGCGTCGTCAGGACCATCGGCGCACCGCTTCACGCAGCAGCACACGGACTTCCGGAAGAGGTGCATTGCCATCGACACGCACACGGAGCACTCGCAGCAGCCGACACCCAAGGGGCCGGGCGGGCGCCCGGCCTTCGTCGACGTGTTCACTCCCATCGCGGTGCGCGTGGCCGCCACGCTGCGCATCGCCGACCACATCGAGGCGGGCGCGCGCACCCGGGAGGAGCTGGCCGAGAAGACCTCGACCGACCCCGGTTCGCTGGGCCGGCTCCTGCGCTTCCTCGCCTGCCGCGACGTCTTCGGCGAGGACGAGCCGGGCGTGTACGGCCTGACGGCCACCTCGCGCCTGCTGCTGGACTCGCACCCCTCACGGATGCGGCACTGGCTGGACCTGGAGGGCGCCAGCGGCCGGATCGACCTGGCCGCCTGCGGCGGGCTGCTGCACGCGGTGCGCACCGGCGAGCCGGGGTACGACGCCGTCTTCGGGGTCCCGTTCTGGGACGACCTGGAGCGCCACCCCGAACTCACCGACTCCTTCAACGCGCAGATGGCCGCCGTCCAGGGCCGTCTCGCCCCCGAGGCGGCCGCCGCGCACCCCTGGCACGAGGCCCGCCGGATCGCCGACATCGGCGGCGGTACGGGCGCCCTGCTGGAGGCGATCCTGAAGACCGCGCCCGACACCCGCGGCACGCTCGTCGACCTGCCCGGCACGGTCGAGGGCGGCGCCGAACGGTTCGCGGCGGCCGGGCTCGCCGAGCGCGTCGAGGTGGTCGGGCAGTCCTTCTTCGACCCGCTGCCCGCGGGCGCCGACCTGTACCTGCTCAGCCAGATCCTGCACGACTGGGACGACAAGCAGTCCGTGGCGATCCTCGCCCGCTGCGCCGAGGCGCTGCCCGAGGGCGGCCGTGTCGTGGTCGTCGAGCGGGTCATCGCCGAGGACGCGGGCAAACAGCTCAACACCGAGTACGACCTGCGGATGCTGGTGTTCAACAAGGGCCGCGAGCGCACGGTGGAGGAATTCGCGGCGCTCGCCGCCGAGGCGGGGCTGCGGCTCGCGGGCGTGACGAAACTGCCCTCGCACCACTCGCTGCTCTTCTGGGAGCGGGCGTGAGCCGCGCCGCCGACACCGACCCGGAGGTGCTGGTCGTCGGCGCCGGGCCGGTCGGCCTGTGCACGGCGATCGAACTGGCCCGGCGGGGTGTGCGGGTACGGATCGTGGACCGGCGTGCCGAACCCCGCCGGGGCACCCGGGCCTGCACGGTGTGGCAGCGCACCCTGGAGGTCTTCGACCTCATGGGCCTGCCGGTCGCCGGCTACCTGGACTCCGGCGTCCCCTACACCCACCGCACCCACCACTTCGCCGGTCTGCCGCCGCTGGTGCGGCCCGCCGACCAGCCGGGTACGCCGTATCCGCGGCCCCTGCTGATCGGCCAGTCCGCCACCGAGGACATGCTCACCCGGCATCTGGCCGGGCTCGGCGTGCGCGTCGAGCGGGGCCTGACCGCGGTCGCCGTCGAGCAGGGCCCGGCGCGGGTCACGGTCCGTCTCTCCGGCGCCGACGGCGACGTGCACACCGTGCGGGCCGACTGGGTGGTGGGGGCGCAGGGCCCGCACAGCACGGTGCGCGACGAGATCGGGGCCGGCTGGGACAAACAGCCCTGCCCCGGCACCCAGTTGCTGCAGATCGACGCCCGCTGGACGGGCTCGCTGCCCGGCGATCCGGCGCACTGCCACCTCTTCCTGACCGAGGCCGGCTCGCTCGGCACGGCCCCGCTGCCGGACGGGCGCCACCGCTTCTACGCCGGTGTGGCCGACCCCGACCCGGCCCGCACCGGCGACCCGGACGTGGCGGAGGTGCTCGACGCCGTCCGCCGGGTCAGCGGCGTGTCCGACCTGGATTTCCACGACGGCCGTTTCAACTGGCGGGTGCGGCTCTACAACGCGGTGGCCGGCACGTACCGGGTCGGCCGCTGTCTGCTGGCCGGTGACAGCGCGCACACCGTGATGCCGGTGACCGCGCAGGGCATGAACACCGGGATCCAGGACGCGTTCAATCTGGGGTGGAAGCTGGCGGCGGTGGTCCAGGGCCGGGCCTCCGCGCGCCTTCTGGACACCTATGAGGCGGAACGCCGGCCGATCGCCCTGGGACTGGCCGAGCGCAACCGGCGCACCTACTGGGGCGGGGTCGGCCCGGTCCCGCCGTTCGAGCTGCTGCACTCCCGCCTCACCGACGCCGGGGCCGGCCACACGGGGCTCCCCTTGGCCTACCCCGAGAGCCCGCTCAGCGCGGGCACCCTCGGGCCTGCGGGCGCACCCGGCCCGGGCTCCCGGGTGCCGGACGTCCCGGCGCGGGGCGGCACGGAACGGCTGTTCCGGCTCCTGGGCCAAGGGGACTGGACGCTGCTGGCGTTCCCCGACGACCCGTCCGACCCGGCCTCGGCGGACGTGGCCGCCAAGTCGGCGTCGGCGGGAGCCCGGCGCGCCGGAATCCCGGTCCACCTGGTGACCACCGCCGGACGCGAGGCCGTCGAGGACACCTCGGGCACCCTGCGCACCACGCTCGGCGCGGAGACCGGCGCACTGCTGCTGATCCGCCCCGACGGCTACGTGGCGTTCCGCGGCGGCGTCCATGACGGGGCGGCCCTGGACCAGCACGTGGCGCTGGCGCTGGCCTGAGCGGGAGATCCGAGGGGCCCGTCCACCGGGTGGGGCGGGTCCCTCGGCGGCTGGGGTGGAACGCGAAGGGCACGGTCCAGCGGGCGGGACAGGCCCTTACCGCGGGCGGGACCGGCGGCCGCTACGGACGGCGAGGGCACGCAGCGGAGTCCGGGGAACGCCGGAGGGCCCGACCACCGGGTGGGGTGGACTTGTTGTCGCGTGCGCGGTCAGAAAGCCGCGGGGAACATGCCGCTAGTCATCGCCCCAGGCGGCGCGCACGACGACGAAGGCGCAACCCCAAGGGCCCGACCACCGGTGCTGGTGGGCGGGCCCCCTGTGTCGCGTGCGCGGTCAGAAAGCCACGGGGAACACACCGCCGTAGTCATCGCCCCAGGCGGCGGGCACGACGACGAAGGCGCAACCCCAAGGGCCCGACCACCGGTGCTGGTGGGCGGGCCCCTTTGCCGCGTGCGCGGTCAGAAAGCCACGGGGAACACGCCGCCGTAGTCATCGCCCCAGGCGGCGCGCAGGACGACGAAGGCGCAACCCCAAGGGCCCGACCACCGGTGCTGGTGGGTGGGCCCCCTGTGTCGCGTGCGCGGTCAGAAAGCCACGGGGAACACGCCGCCGTAGTCACCGGCCTTCGCTGCCAGCAGGACGGCGAGGGTGCGCAGGGGGGTGTGGTCGGTGGTCCGCAAGCGGGTCGGGGTGTCCGCGCAGCGGTCGCCGTGGCACAGGCCCGTGTGGGTCCAGGCGGTCAGGGCGTTTGTGCGGGGGCGCTCGATCCAGGTGCCGAGTACCGAGGCCTCGAAGGAGGGATCGGCGCCGGCGCGGTAGACCGCGGCGGTGACGCGTGCGGTTCGGGCCGTCTTCATCGCGCGGGTGCGCAGGCGCGGGTCGTGGCAGAGGTCGGCCGCGGCCGCGAGCCAGGCCGCCCGTACGAGCGAGCCGCCGGACCGTGCGGCCGCCGTACGCAGCGTGGAGCCCGCGGAGCACAGGGCGTGCCGGGCCGGTGTCGAGTCGCGGGCGTCCAGGGTGCTGAGCAGCAGACGCGCGTCGTCGGTCGCCTTGACACCCCGGAGCGTGGGGGTGGGCAGGCCTTTGTCCACGTCGTGAGTGACGGACGGGCCGAGGACTGCGGCGGTCTGACGCAGGTTCACCCGGTCCACCAGTACCGCCGTGTCGTACGGCGCCGGACGGGCCGCCCGGGGCAGCCACACCTCACGCACCTGACGGGCGAGCGGTCCGGCGAACTCGGCCACGCCGCCGACGGACCGGGCCGCCACCGCGACCGCCGCCGCCGATGCGCTGAGCGCCGACTCCCGGGCCTGCTCGGTCGGCCAGCCGGCCCGCGAGTGGGCGCCCGGCGCCGGGGCACGGACTGCGGAACAGCCCAGCCGCAGCGCCCAGTACGTGGCCTGCGGATCGCTCTGTGTGCCACCCGGCAGCGCGATGCCGCCGTCTCGCCGCACTCGCCCGTCACAGGTCGCGGGGTCGAAGCGGGGCAACCGCACGCCGAGCGGACCGGCCACGTCACGCAGGGCACCCTCGGACGCGAGCCGCACAGGATCGGCGCCCAGTCGGCCCAAGTCCCCCTCGGCAGCCCGCGCAAGCCGAGCCGCACGCTCCCGATCGACACCGGTCACCCGCAATGCGGCGGCGGTCTGCAGCACGGACACCACCTGGTCGGGGGCGACATCTGCGTGGCGGGCGGTGGAAAGGTCCGTCAGAGCGCGGGAGTTGGCCGCTCGCACCGGCCCCGGCACCGGCAGCCCGAGGCGGGTCAGGGTTCGTACCGCCACCGCCGTCGCGCCCGCGTCCGGTGTCCGGGCGGAGGGGGCCGTGCGGTAACTGCCGCCCGCGCGCAGGGACTCCAGGGTGTGGGCCACCTCCGTACGGTCGACCGTGCCGCCCGTCGTGAGCAGGGCGTCCACCGCCAGGTCGAGCTGGGCGACCGCGGGGAGGTTGGAGGAGTCGAGCCGGCCGCGTTCGGCGGCCGTCAGCCACAGCCTGAGCCGGCCGGGGTCGACCAGACGGCGCGGGTCCTGTCCCGACCGTGTGGCCAGCCGCAGCCGCCACGCGGTCTCGTACAGGGAGAACGGCGTGCCGGTGGCCGAGTCCGCGCCGTCCACGAAGTAGCCGTGCCGCCCGTCCGTGACCCAGGCGTCGCGCAGCAGTTGACGGGTGTCGACGCGCACGGCGGCCGGGGTCACGGCGTCCGGCTCGGGGGTGCCGGCGGGCCCGCACGCGGCGGCGACGGCGGTCAGCGCCGCCCAGCACACCAGCCGGGCCGCCAGTCGTGGGAGGGGCATCAGCGGTAGGCCCGGTCGCGGCTGGTCACGGTGTAGAAGGACGAGCCGAACTGGAAGGTGCCGGTGACCGAGTGGCTGATGCGGAACACGTTGGAGTAGTCGTCCTGGTTGGGCGGGTAGAACGCGACCTGGTCGTAGGCGTGTTCGCTGTACCAGTTGTTCTGGACGGTGGTGCTCCAGCTGGCCTGCGCCCCGCTGCCGCTGCTCGTCGTCCTGGCACCCTGCGGCGCCCCGACCACCCAGAAGGGCGCGCCGACGGAGCCGACGTCCCAGGTGTCGGTGTGCTGGACGCTGTCGGCGTTGAAGGGCCGCTCGCCGAGCCAGGCCACGTCGGAGGAGGTGTCGGTGAAGATGGCGTAGTACTCCATGAACGGCACCTTGACGAAGCTCGCGCCGGCCGCCTCGATGCCGCCCTTGCCGCCGGGGACGGTCACCCGCTTGCTCTTGGCGGACGTCAGCCAGGAGTCGCGGACGGGGAAGCCGGTCTGGTCGCCGTGTCCTCCCCCGCCGCCGGTGGAGGTGGGTGTCGGGGTCGGGTCGCTCGTCTGCCGCTCCCGCTCGCGCCGCAGTTCGTGCACGGCGTCGACGAGCGCCTGCTTGTCGTGGGCGGACGGGTCGGCCGTGAGCACCCGCCCGTGCGCGTTCTCCTCGACCACCACGGTGCCGGGCACCGTGGTGTCGGCCGCCGTGGATCCGGTGGCTCCGTGGGTGACGCCCACGCCGACCCCGACCAGTGTCAGGGCCGCGGTGGCGGCGAGCGCCGCCGTGCGCCGGCCGGCTGTGATCCCCATGGTGTGCTTCCCTCTCTGCGTGTGCTGCTGCTCGGGCGGTCGGTTCACGGCTGGTCGCGGTGGACGAAGACGTCCGGCCGGCCGTTGGTGTCCCCGGCCACGAGGTTCGTGGCGTACGAGGTGAACACCACGGCGTCGGCGTGCTGGTCGGCGTCGGGGAAGTAGCTCGCGGCGTCGGCCTGCTGTCCGTCGGTGCCGACGCTCACCCGGCGCAGTGTCGGGCCGGGCAGGTCGGCGACGAAGATGTCGCGTACGTCGTTGGTGTCGCCGGGCACCAGGTCGCCGCCGGCGGAGGCCATCGGGATGTGCTTGCCGTCGCCGCTGATGCTGGCCCAGAAGGTGCCGCCGGGCGCGGGCACGCCGTCGGCGCCCTTGTCGATGAGCTGCAGGGTGTTGTCGTCCAGGTCCTGCAGGTAGATGTGGTTGGCGCCGGTGGCGGGGCTGTCCGCGGTGAGGTTGGTGGCGTGCGAGTTCAGGACGACGTAGCGGTTGTCGTCGCTGATGGTGCCGCCGATGGTGATCTGGTCGGACTGGACGCCGGCCGTCGAGACGCTCAGCCGGGTGGTGCGGCCGGTCGCGGTGTCGTGCAGGAACTCGTCGACCTTCTTGTTGGTGTCGTCGGCCACCAGGTTGGTGGCGTTGGAGAAGAAGGTGACGTACCGGCCGTCGGCGCTGATCTGGGTGCCGTCGCTGGCCGCGTTGCCCGGGGTGCCGTCGGAGGCGGCGCTGGTGCGGACGACCTTGCCGCTGTTCATGTCGCGGACCACGGTGTCCCAGGTGCCCGAGGGGGTGCCCGGGACCAGGTTGCTCGCGGCGGTGGCGAAGGCCACGTACCGGCCGTCGGCGGAGAGCGTCGGGCGCATGCTGTCGCCGTTGCCGGGGGTGCCGTCGGCGGCGGCCGAGGCCAGCACGGTCGCGCCGGTGCGCAGGTCGGTGCGGTAGATGTGGGAGCGGCCGTCGCGGACCCCGCGGACGAGGTTGGTGGAGTCGGCGGAGTAGACCGCGTAGCGGCCGTCGGCGCTGATGATCGGGTCGATGCCGGTGCAGCCGTCGGACTCGGTGCCGTCCCAGCCGCGGTCGACGCGGACGGTGGTGCCGCGGTCGAGGTCGCGCAGGAACACGTCGGTGCAGTCGTTGCGGTCGCCGCGCACGAGGTTGCTCGCGTGCGAGGTGAACACGACCAGACGGCCGTCGGCGCTGATGGAGGCCCGCTCGCTGGGCCCGTTGGCCGGGCGGCCGCCGAGGCCGACACTGACCAGGACGGTCGTACCGCCGTCACCGGTGGCCCCGGTGGCGGGGCCGGGTGCGGCGGCCACCGCCACGAGTGCGAGCGCGGCGACCGGCAGCGCCCCCCGGATGGCCCTCGCGGGAGCCGTTCGGTCCTTTCTCATACTGCCCTCCTCGTGCCCTGCGCCCGGCGGCGCACGGTCGCGGAGAGGGTCACACCCGGGCCTCGTGCGGTGCTCCAATGGACCTCGAACCGGCCAACTGGCGTGATCGGCGCGGCCGTTCGGCAGCCGGGGAAGCGCACAGCCACCCGGGCGGCGGGGGAATGATGCCCGGGTGGCTGTGGGTTCGGGGGGCGGCGCGGGGAGGCGCCGTGGGCGGCTACTTGGCGGCGGCCCTCGCGGGGGCGGGGGTCGGGGCGCCGAGGTGGTCGGACAGGGCGCCGAGGACGCCGGTCAGGACCCGCTCGAGACGGGATTCGACGCCGATCTCGGCGACCTTGCGGCCCAGCCGCCCGGAGCCCGGCACGAGGTTGTGGACGCTCAGCACCACCCGGCTCGCGCCGCCCGCCGGCTCGACGGTGTACGTGCCGCCGAACCAGGTCTGCACGGCGACCGCCCCGGCCACGCGGTCCACGGTCAGCTCCAGGTAGTCGGCGCCGGAGTCGCCGAAGCGGCCGACGAACTTGTCGGGGCCGCCCTCCAGGGTCACCGCCCCGCTCTCCCGGGTGTGGTCGCCGGCCAGCACCAGCGCGTTGCCGTCGACGCCGGCCTCACCCTCGCGCACGGTCAGCAGGGCCTCTGACACGTGCTCCACGGGGGCCTCGACGATTCCCTCGACGCGCCACTTGGCCTGCTCAGCCGCAGATGTGTTCATGACTACCCCTCAAGGCTAAACTAATTCCATACGTGGGACTTCTCGGAGTCTCGGATATATCGATCGATCGAGCATCTCCGATCATCGAATATCTCGTTTGATCAAATATCTCGGTTGATCGAATATCTCGATCTATCGAAATACTTTCCTCCTGGAGGTGGTCCATGTCAACCCGGCCCAGTCGTCGCAGGACCCAGCTGATGGCGGCGATCGAGGACGCCGTGCGGGACAACGGCGGGCGCGGGCAGCTGCTCCACCAGGCGATCGCCGAGCGGTTCGGGCTGAACCCGACCGACATGAAGTGCGTCGACCTGGCCCGCAGCGAGGAGCGGCTGACGGCCGGGCGGCTCGCCGAGATCACCGGCATGAGCACGTCGGCGACCACGGCCGTGCTGGACCGGATGGAGAAGGCCGGCTTCATCGAGCGGGTCCGCGACCCGCACGACCGGCGCAAGGTCATCGTGGTCTCCACCGGCCGCCGCGAGCAGGAGTTGGCCGCCGCGTTCGCCCCGCTCAAGGACGTCATGACGGCCGTCCTGGAGTCGTACGACGACGAACAGCTGGAGCTCATCGCGGGGTTCGTCGGGCGGGTCAACGACCTGCTGCGGGATCTGACGCACCAGTTGCCCGGGGCGCCGCTCACCACGCCACCGGCAGCGCGTTGACGCCCCGGATCATCCCGGTCCCCCAGCTCAGCTCCCGCTCGGTGACGGCCAGCCGCAGGGCGGGGAAGCGGCGCACCAGGGCGTCGAGTGCCACCTGCAGCTCCACCCGGGCCAGGGGCGCCCCGAGACAGCGGTGGATGCCGTGCCCGAAGGCGATGTGCCGGTTCTCCGGACGCCCGAGGTCGAGGACGTCGGGGTCCTCGAAGGCCTCGGCGTCCCGGTTGGCGGACGCGGTGGACGGGATCACCGCCTCGCCGGGCCGGACCACCGTGGCGCCGATCTTGACCTCCTCGGTGGCGATCCTGATGGTGCCGCCGCTCACCGGCCCCGGGGTCCAGCGCAGCAGTTCCTCCACTGCCTCGGCCGGGAACGGGCCGCCACGCAGCGGGTCCAGCTGTCCGGGGTGGCGCAGCAGCGCGAGCACCGAGTTGGCCAGGGAGTTGGCGACCGTGTGGTAGCCGGCGGTGATGAGCGTGGCGGCCACGGTGACCAGTTCCGCGGGGCGCAGCCGGTCCTCGTCGCGGGCCGCGATCAGGGTGCCGAGCAGGTCGTCGCCCGGGGTCTGCTGCTTCTCCTGCTTCTCCGCGATCAGGTGCCGCAGATAGTCGGCGAGCCGCTCCCGGGCGCCGGTGACCGCGCCGGCCGCGTGCGGGGCGAGGGTCAGGGCCGCGTCCGTCCACTCCTTGAAGGACTCCCGGTCCTCGTCCGGCACGCCCAGCAGTTCGCAGATGGTGATGATGGGCAGCGGGCGGGCCAGGTGCTCCACCAGGTCGACGGGCGGCCCGATCTCCGCCATGTCGTCCAGCAGCCGCTCGGCGGTACGGGCGATCCGCGGCCGTAACCGCTCGGCCTGACGGCCGGTGAAGGCGGGGGCGAGCAGCCGGCGCAGCCGGGTGTGGTCGGGCGGGTCCATCGCCATGATGGAGTCCGGTTCGGGGCGTGCCGGGCCGAGCCGCGGCGCGTCGGGCCGGGTGGTGGCCGCGCGGCTGAGGCGGGGGTCGTTGAGCACGGCGCGGACGTCCTCGTACCGGGTCACGAGCCAGGCCCGGTCCCCGGTGGGCAGGTCGGCACGGGCCACCGGGCAGCTCTCCCGCAGCAGTCGCCACTCGGCCGGCGGATCGAACAGGCGGCTGGTCTCGAACGGGAAGCGCAGGCCCTCGTCCGGGATGTCGTCGGACAAGACGGTCCTCCAGGATGCTCGATGAGGCGCGGCGGGCCGTTCAGTCGACGACTTCCATCTGGCCCATCATTCCCATGGTCATGTGGCCCAGCAGATGGCAGTGGTACATGAACTTGCCCGTGTAGTCGGTGAACTTGAGCTTGAAGCGGACGGTCCTGCCCGGCATGACCGTGACGGTGTCCTTCAGGCCCGACTCGCCGGGCGCGGGGGCCGTGCCGTCGCGGTCCACCACCTGGAAGTGCTCCAGGTGGGTGTGCATCGAGTGCGGGATGCCGAACCTGGTGTCGGTGTTGGTGACGGTCCAGATCTCCGTGGTGCCGAGTCGGGGCCGGAGGTCGACACGCTCGGGGTCGAACGGCTTGCCGTTGATGAGGTGTTGTCCGGTGGCGACGTCGAAGGACATCACGAAGGTCCGCTCGACGGTGGGGGTGCCGAGGTCGGGCACCGGGCGCAGCCGGTCGGGGACGCTGGAGGGGTCTTCCGCGGTGCGCACCACGTCGAAGCGCATGACCTCCGGGGCCTCGCCGGGGAAGGCGACCTTGTTGCCGAGGACGATCTTCGAGCCGACGGGGTAACGGGAGAAGTCGATGACGACCTCCTGCCGTTCGGCCGGCCATATCTCCAGCACCCGGGCGGAGACCGGGGCGGGCAGCAGGCCGCCGTCGGAAGCGATGTGGGTCATCTCGTCGCCCTCGCCCAACTGCAGCAGGAACGCCCGCTCGTTGGAGGTGTTGGTCAGGCGGATGCGGTACTTGCGGGCGGCGACCTCGAAGTACGGGCGCGGGCTGCCGTTGACCAGGAGGGTGGGCCGGTCGCGGAAGCCGTCCATGGCGTACACCAGTGAGCCGTCGGCGGCGAACTTGGCGTCCCGCAGGTACAGGGGGACGTCGTACCGGCCCTTGGGCAGGGGCAGCCGCTCCTCGAACTCGTCGGTCAGGAGGTAGCCGGCCACCGTGCCGCGGTAGATGTTCTCGGTGTGCGCCTCCAGCGAGTGGTCGTGCAGCCACATGGTCGAGGCGCGCTGCTCGTTGGGGTAGAAGAAGACGCGGCTGCCGCCGGGGCGCACCTCCTCGGCCGGGTGTCCGTCGTAGCGGGCCGGGACGTGGCCGCCGTGCAGATGCATGGCGAACGGCACGTCGAGGGCGTTGGTCTGCTCGATGAACACCGGCCGGCCGCGGGTGGCCTTGATGACCGGGGCGACCTCGCCGTTGAACAGCCGCATCCGGGTGGTGGTCCCCGGCAGCACGGCGACATCGGCCTCCTTCGGGCTGAGCCGGTAGACGTCGTACCACCCCTTGGACCGCCCGCGCCCCTGCCGGACCGGGCTCAGCACCCGGGCGGGCCTGAGCGGGACACCGAAGGGCTCGTCGGCCGCCGCACCGCCGGACCCCTCGGCCAGGGCGATGCCGGAGGCGGAGCCGGCCGCCAGCACGCCGGTGGCGGCGCCCGCCTTGATCAGTTGCCTGCGCGTCAGCACGTGCACTCTCCTTCGTCACCTCGTTCCGGCGCCGCTCGGGACCGGCAGCGCACATTCAGCCGCAGCGGCCTAGGCGCCCGCTTGAGCGGCGGTACACCGGGGGGCTCTTCGGGTACGTCGGGGTGGAGGGGCGTGTGCGGGGTTGTGCGGTGGTGGGGGGTCGGGGTCGAGGTCGGCGGGGTGGCCGTACCTCACGCCGTGCGGGCCCTCGAAGGACGGCGGATGACACCGCCCCCCACACCCCCCGCCGGCACACCCGGGCTGCCGCGGCACCCCCTACCCCCAGCCGCCCGGGACGGCGGATGTCGCCGCGCCTCGTGCCGGGCGGTCATCCACCGGGCCGGGCCAGACCGCCGTACCTCACGCCGTGCGGTGGACCTTGTGCTGGGCTGCCTGGGCTCGGGGGCGGACGACGATCAGGTCGATGTTGACGTGGGTGGGGCGGGTGACGGTCCAGGTGACGGTGTCGGCTATGTCCTCGGCCGTGAGGGGGGATTCGATGCCCCGGTAGACGGCGGCCGCCGCGTCCTCGTCGCCGCGGAAGCGGTGGAGGGCGAACTCCTCGGTGCGCACGATGCCGGGTGCGATCTCGATCACCCGGACCGGCTCGCCGCACAGTTCCAGCCGCAGCGTGGCCGCGAGCGCGTGCGCCCCGTGTTTGGCTGCCGCGTAGCCACCGCCGCCCTCGTAGGCGACATGGCCCGCGGTGGAGGACAGCACCACGACCGTGCCGTCGCCGCTCGCCACGAGCGCGGGCAGCAGGGCCTGGGTGACGTGCAGGACGCCGAGGACGTTCACCTCGTACATCGCCGACCAGTCGGCGGGGTCGGCGACGGCCACGTACTCGGTGCCGAGCGCGCCACCCGCGTTGTTCACCAGCACGTCGACCCGGTCCAGACCGTCGGCGAAGGCCCGTACGGCGTCGCGGTCGGTGACGTCGAGGGCGTGTACGGAACACCGGCCGCCGTCCGCCTCGATCCGCGCGGCGACCTCGTCGAGGCGGTCCTTGCGGCGGGCGGCCAGCACCACCCGGTACCCGGCGGCGGCGAGCCGACGGGCGGTCGCGGCACCGATCCCGCTGCCCGCTCCGGTGACGACGGCGGTGGCCGTGCCCATACGGCTTACGGGGCTTACGGGGCTTGTGCGGCTCATGGGGGTACCTCCAGGGACTCCGCGGACCGAGACCCCCGCACCGTGCCGCCCCCCTCTCGATACGCCCTGAAGTCACCCTTGAGCCGGTCTACGGAGCATGCCGGGCCTCGGAGCAAAGAGGAGGAACCGGTGATGCAAGCGAACGTCAGCGACGGGTCGGCGAGGCTCGGGCGCCGTGGAGTGCTGTTCGGAATGGCCTCGGGCGCGGTCGCGCTGCTGCCCACGCCCGCGCTCGCCCAGCAGGGCGAGCGCGGCCGGCATGCCGTGCAGGTCGTGGAGGCGGTGGCCGCGCCCGACGCACTGACCCTCAGCACGGACACGGTGGCCGCGGGCGCCGTGACCCTGCGCGCCACCACCCCCGACCAGAAGCAGCAGCACCCGCTCGGGCTGGTCAGGCTGCGGCCCGGCGTGACCCTGGTGGACTTCCTGACCCACTACCGGCAGGCCGCCACCGCCACCGACCCGGCCGAGCGCCGCGCCGGCCTCGCCCTCATCGACAGCGAGGCCCGCTACTTCGGCGGACCGGCGGTCAGCGCGGTGGGCGGCCCGGTCGAGACGAGCTGGATCCTCGCGCCCGGCACCTACCACCTGCTCGACTACACCACCGTCGACCCCGCCCACCCCGAGCGCGTGCGCACCCTCACCGTGACCGGCACCCGCCCGCAGGGCCGCCTCCCGGTCACCGCGCACACCATCGCCCCGTACGACGACGGCGACCAGGGCCGCTACCTCACCGCCCCCACCCTGCCCGCCGACGGCACCTTCCAGGTCGTCAACCACACCGCCCAGCTCAACGAGGTGATGTTCCTGCGCACCACCCCGGGCGCCACCGAGGCGGACGTCACCGCCTGCATGGAGGCGCTGCGCAAGGGCCAGCAGCCGCCGGTGTACCCCTTCGTCGGCGTGCCCGTCGGACTCACGCCGTTGCAGCCCGGTGCCTCCGCGGTCTTCTCCCTCGCCCTGCAGCCCGGCGGCTACCTCCTCACCTCCTTCATCAGCAACCGGCAGACGCTCGTCAAGCGCGCCTTCGAGGGCATGTGGCAGCTGGTCACGCTCCGCTGACCCGCCGTCGCCCCTCCCCCACGAGAGCCATCAGCCAGTCCTACGCGAGAGAGAGATGAGCAACTATGAGGACGGTGGCCCCACGAGACGGGCGACGGCGCGTCCTGCTGTCCACGGTCTCCTCGGACGCCCACACCTGGAACCTGGTCTTCCTGCAGCTGCTGCTCGAGGAGATGGGCCACGAGGTCGTCAATCTCGGGCCGTGCGTACCCGACCGGCTGCTGCTCGACTCCATGCGCCGCGTCCGGCCCGACCTGCTGGTGGTCAGCACCGTCAACGGCCACGGCCGCCTCGACGGGGCACGGGTGATCCGCAAGCTGCGCGCCGACCCCGTGGCCGGTGACGTCCCCGCCGTCATCGGCGGCAAGCTGGGCATCGACGGCGACGAGGGCACCGCGGCCGCCCGGGCCCTGGTCGACGCCGGTTTCGACGCGGTGTTCACCGACACCGCGGACGCCTCGTCGATCGGCCGGCTCCTCGGCGCGCTGCCGCAGCGGGCCGCGGAGGGCAGGGCGGTATGACGGAGCAGTCTGTGCTCGGCCGTTCCCCCGCCGACCTGGGCGACCAGGTACGCCGGGCGGCGGACGCGGGCCGTCTCGTCGTACAGCCCCGGATGGGGATGGCCGCCCCGGACGCGATGGCCGCGGGGCTGCGGGCGGTGTGCTCGCTGCCGTTCCCGACCGTGGGCACCCTCACGCTGGACAGCTACACCCGGGTCGGCGACCACGACCACGCGCGGGCGGCACTGGCCGCGGGCGACCCGCTCAACGGCTTCCCGCTGGTGGCGCACGGCCCGCGGGTCGCCGCCGAGGTCGCGCGGGCGGCCGGGGGGCGGCCGGTGCAGGTGCGGCACGGCTCCGCGCTGCCGCGGGACATCTTCCGCACGATGGTGCGCGCCGGGCTGTCCGCGAGCGAGGGCGGCCCGGTGTCGTACTGCCTGCCCTACGGCCGCACCCCGCTCGCCGAGTCGGTCGCCAACTGGCGTGCCGCGACAGCCGAGTTCGCCGGGCTGAGCCGGGACCGCGGGCTGCGCGCGCATCTGGAGACCTTCGGCGGCTGCCTGCTCGGCCAGCTCTGCCCGCCCTCCCTGCTGGTGGCGACGAGCCTGCTGGAGGCCCTGTTCTTCGTGCAGCAGGGCACGCCCAGCGTCTCGTTGAGCTACGCCCAGCAGACCGACGCCCGGCAGGACGTGGAGGCGCTGACCGCGCTGCGGATGCTCGCGGACGCCTGGCTGCCGGGCCATGTCGACCGGCATCTGGTGCTCTACACGTACATGGGTGTCTTCCCGGGCAGTCCGCGGGGCGCCCGGCTGCTGATGGACCGCAGCGCGGAGCTCGCGGTGCGCGGCGGCGCCCAGCGGCTCGTGGTGAAGACCCCGGCGGAGGCGCTACGGCTGCCGACCGTCGCGGAGAACATCGCCTCGCTCAGGTCGGCCGACCGCGCCGCCGAGCGGGCCCGGGCGGACAGCCGGATCCCGTGGGCGCACGAGGTGGACCCCGGTGAGGTGCTGGCCGAGGCCGGGGCGCTGGTCGAGGCGACGCTGGAGCTGCACGAGGACGTGGGCACCGCGCTGACCCGCGCCTTCGCCGCCGGGATCCTGGACGTGCCGTTCTGTCTGCACGAGGACAACCGGGGGCTGACCCAGGCGGCGGTCGACGGGGAGGGCCGGCTGCGCTGGACGAGGACCGGGCGGATGCCGCTGCCGCGCCGGGTGGGCGCGTCCCCGGGTCCGGTGACCGCGGGACGGCTGCTGCAGATGCTGCGCTACACCGCCGACCGGCACGATCTGCTGGCGCTGGAGGGGGCCCCGGAGTCGGGCTCGGCCGGATTCCCCGAGCCGCTGCCCGGGGACACGCCGCCCGAGCCGTACCGGATCGCGGTGGTGGGCACCGGGCCGCGCGGCATCTCCGTGCTGGAACGGCTGGCGGTCCGCCTCGCCGAGCGGCCCGCGCCGCGTCCCGTCGAGGTGTACGCCATCGACGCGGTGGAGGTGGGGCCGGGCCGTATCTGGCGTACGGACCAGCCGCGTTGGTCGATGATGAACACGGTCTGCGGCGAGGTCACCATCTTCTCCGGGCTCCCGGACTCCGGTCCCGCCCGGGCGGGCGCCGGGCCCTCGCTGTACGAGTGGTGGCGGGTCGTCGAGCCGGACCGGGCCGCCCCCGACGTGTGCGCGCCGCGCGGGCTGTACGGCCAGTACCTCGCCTACGCCCTGGACCGGATCGAACAGACGCTGCCGCCGGACACGTTCCGGCTGCGGCGGTTGCGGCGGTACGTCGAGACGGTCGTCCGCGAGCCGGACGGACGGTATCTGCTCTCGCTCGGCGGTGGGGAGCAGCTGCGCGCCGACCGGGTGGTGCTGACGACCGGTCACCCGCTGCCCGAACTCCGGCCCGAGCAGCGTGCGTTGGCCGACTTCGCGGCGGCGCGCCCCGGGCTGCGGTACGTGCGCGGCGACTCGGCGGTCGACATGCCGCTGGCGGACGTCCCGCCCGGCAGCACCGTGGGCGTCATCGGCCTCGGGTTGTCCTTCTACGACGTGCTCGCCGCCCTCACCACCGGGCGCGGCGGCCGGTTCGTACCGGCCGACGGGGGCGGACTGCGGTATGTGCCCTGCGGGCGGGAGCCGGTGGTGGTGGCCGGGTCCCGCAGCGGGGTGCCGCTGCTCGCCCGGGGCCGCAACCAGAAGGGGCCCCGGCACACCTACCGGCCGCTGCTGTTCACCCGGGAACGGATCCGCGCGCTGCGCCGCCGCGGACCACTCGACTTCCGGGCCGACGTCCTGCCATGGCTGCTGGCCGAGGTGGAACTGGTCCGCTGCGCGACGGCACTGCAACGGGCCTACGGCCCCGACATCGCCGAACGCTTCCGCCACGAGGCGGTGGAGGCGGTACGCGCGTGGGGGGATGGCCGGGAGGCGGTGCGCGCGACGGGCGGCGACGCACGAGGAGTACGCGCAACAGGCGGCGATACGTGGGAAGTCCACACCACCGGCGGCGCCCCACGGGGAGTCCGCACCACCGACGAAACCCGGGCAGGCCGCACCACTGGCGACGCCCCACAGGCAGCCCGTGCAACGGGCGACGACCCGCAGGCAGTTCGTACACCAGGCGGCCCGCGGGCAGTGCGTGTGCCGGTCCGTGGGCCGCAGGATGTGGTGGTGCGGGCGGCGGCGCGTTGTGGGCTGCGTGGGTGGCGGGCGGTGGATCTGGAGGAGTGGGCCTGGCCGTTTCGTGGGCGGCGGTTCGCGAGTCCCGAGGCGTTCGAGGCGGAGTTGGCCGCACTGTTGCGCCGGGATCTGGAGCTGGCCGCCGAGGGCAACGCCGAGGGGCCGGTGAAGGCGTGCCTCGACACCATCCGGGACGTGCGCGGAGTGCTGCGCACCGCGGTGGACTTCTCCGGGCTCGCACCCGACTCGCACCGCGGGGACTTCCTGTCGGACTTCGTGCCAATGGTGTCCCGGCTGACCACGGGTCCGCCCATGGTCCGGCTGGAGCAGCTGCTGGCGCTCCTGGACGCCGGGCTGCTGCGCGTCGCCGGGCCGGACGCCCGGTTCGGCGCCGACGAGGACACCGGCCGGTTCTTCGTGGAGTCCCCGCATGTCGCGGACAGCCGCAGCGCGCTGGACGTGCTGATCGACGCCCGCATCCCGGAGCCCGACCTGCGCCGGGCCCACGGTGACCTGACCGCCCGGCTGCGCGACCAGGGGCTGCTCACGCCGTACGTCAACCGGGGCCCGGACGGCGGGGAGTTCGCCACCGGCGGTGTCACGGTCACGGGCTCGCCGTTCCATCCGGTCCGCGCCGACGGACGCCCCGAGACCGGCATGTACGTGCTGGGCATCCCGAGCGAGTTCGCCCGCTGGTTCACCCAGGTCGGCAGCGGACGCCCAGGCGTGTGGGGGGAGTTCACGGCCGACGCCGACGCGATTGCCGAGGACGCCCTGACCGGGGCGCACACCACCCCCGACCACCCGGAACTGACCGGCGTCGTCCTGAGCCCCCGCTGGCGCACGGCACTGACCACGACCGACGACGAGGGAGAACGGTGATGTCGGCACGCAGCGTCACGGGATCCGCCCGGACGGACGACACCGGGACACCGCCACTGGCCGCCGCACCGCCGGCCGGTGCGGACGGCGCCCACCGGGCCGGTCGTCCACACCCGGCGCGGGAGGAGTCGAACGACGCCCCGCGCCGGGCCGTCACCCGCCAGGGCACGGAATACCGTTCCGCTCGTCACACCGAGGCCCACCACCACTTCCGCGCCGCCCGCGACCTGTTGCTCCGCCACCGCACCGAGCCCGACGCCGCCGTCGCCGGCTTCCGCTGGCCGCGGCCCGCGTACTTCAACTGGGCGTTGGAGTGGTTCGACGTGGTCGCGGAGGGAAACGAGGCGCCCGCGCTGGAGCTGGTCGGGCGGGACGGGACCGTGCGTGGGGTGTCGTACGCCGAGATGTCCCGGCGCTCGGACGCGGTGGCCATGTGGCTGGCCCGGCTGGGAGTGACCCGTGATGACCGGCTGATGGTGGTGCTCGGTACGCAGGTGGAGCTGTGGGAGGTGCTGCTGGCGGCGCTGAAACTGGGGGCCGTGGTGGTGCCCAGCCACCCGGACCTGACCCCGGACCAGGCCGCCGACCGGGTCGGCCGCGGGCGCCTCGCGCATCTGGTGTGCCGGTCCGCGTCGACCGACGCCTTCGCGTCCGTGACCGTCCCCGGCATACGGGTCGCGGTGCCAGGACCCGACGGGCGCGTACCCCGGGGCTGGACGGACTACGGCGACAGTCACGCGGTCGGCGAGCCCTTCGTACCCGACGACCCCACCCCCGCCGACGACGTAGCCTTCTGCTACTTCACCTCCGGCACCACCTCCACGCCCAAGCTGGTCGCCCACACCCACCTCAGCTATCCGGCCGGCCACCTCTCCAGCCTCTACTGGAACGGCCTGCTGCCCGGCGACCGGCACGTCAACGTCTCCTCCCCCGGCTGGGCCAAGCACTCCTGGAGCAGCCTGTTCGTGCCGTGGAACGCCGAGGCCACGATCGTCGCGCTGCCCGAGGGCCCGGTGGACCCGGCGGGGCTGCCCCGGCTGCTGGACCGGCTCGCGGCGGACAGCTTCTGCGCCCCGCCGAGCACCTGGCAGGCCCTGCGCCCCCATCTCGGCTCGGCCGCACCCCGGTTGCGGGAGGCGACGAGCGCCGGGGAGCCCCTGCCGACGGACCTCGCCGAGGCCGTACGGAACGCCTGGGGTGTCGTCGTACGCGACGGGTACGGCCAGACCGAGACGACGGCGCTGATCGGCACCCCACCCGGCGGCACTCCCCGGCCCGGACTGCTGGGCCGCCCGCTGCCCGGCTACCGCATCACCCTGCGCGACCCGGACACCGGCGAGCGCCATGAGCAAGTGGGCGAGATCTGCGTGGAGTTGGCGCCTGAGGTTGGTGAGCGGGGCGCGGACGGCGGGCGGCCGGTCGGTGTGATGGCCGGCTATCCGGACGATCCCGAGCGCACCGAACGGGCCCTGGGGCGCGGCTGGTACGCCACCGGCGACCTCGGCGAACGCGACGCCGACGGCTGGATCCGGGTCCTGGGCCGGCGCGACGACGTGTTCAAGTCCCACGGCCACCGCGTCTCCCCGTACGAGGCGGAGGCCGCGCTGCGCGCCCACCCGGCCGTGGCGGAGGTGGCGGTGGTGCCGGTGCCCGACGAGACGGCCGGTCTGCTGCCGCTCGCCGTCGTCGTCCCGGCCCCCGGCCGTACGGCGGACCCGGCGCTCGCCGCGGAACTGCTGGCCCACACCGAGCGCACCCTCTCCCCCGTCGGCCGCCCCGAGCAGTTGTGCTTCACCGACCGGCTGCCCCGCACCACCTCGGGCAAGGTCCAGCGGCGGACGGTGCGCGAGCAATTGGCGGAGTACGGAACGCCGCACCGATCCACCATCACTTCTCAGTCAAGGAGTTGACGTCATGTCAGTACAGCGGGCCACAGCCGCCGTTCCCCTGGTCGTCGAGGGGCTCGACCGGCCCGAGGAACTCCTCGGGAAGCTGAAGTTCACACCGCTGACCGCGGACGGGCGGGTCGGTGTCGAGGTCTTCCCGCTCTACACCACCGAGCAGACCGGCCCGACGGGCCCCGCGGCCTCGCTGGTGCGCTACCACCCGGGCGCGGCCGCCGCCCCGCACCGGCACACCAGTTACGAAATCATCCTGGTCCTCGACGGCGAGCTGATCACCGAGGACGGACGGCACCCCAAGAACTCCCTGCTGGTCATGGCCCCCGGCAGCGTGCACGCCCCGCGCACGGAACAGGGCGCGCTGATGCTGGTGGTGTGGGAGGCGCCGGTGGAGCCGGCGGAACCCGTGGAGTGACCGGGGGCGCACACGCCAAGGGCCGCCGCACCGCAACGGTGTCGGCGGCCCTCCGCGTGGTTCAGGCGCCCCGGATCTCCTCGGACGCGATGCCGTAGACGGCGTAGTGCCGGCCGCGCGAGCGGTCCTGGTACGGCCGCAGCGCCGACGGGTTGTCCTTGTGGTCCGGGCCGAACTGCCAGGTGCGGTAAGCCTCCAGGCTCTCCCACTCGCCGTGCAGCACGAACTCGTCGGGCCGGTCCACGTCCCGCAGCAGCTCGCTGCGCAGCAGTCCGGGGATGGCGCCGGGACGCACCCAGCTGATCTCCCGGTACGCCTCCTCCAGCGGCTCGGTCCCCTCCTCGGGAGCCCGCAGATAGATGACCACACGGATGCGCTCGGTACGCATCGCCTCCGTACTCATCGCCTCGCTGCTCTTCGCCTCGCTGCTCATCGCCTCGGTACTCATCAGCTCAGCCCCTGTCGTCAGTCGTAGTACTCGGGTGCGACCCGCAGCGTCCGCCACTGCTCGGCGTCGTGGCCGTGCACGATCAGGGCGTTCTCGGCGCGGGCCAGCTCCACCAACCGGCGGGTGGAGGCGCGCAGTTCCTTCTCGTCCAGGTCGAAGGGGAGGACGGGGCGCTTGTCGGCGTCCAGGGCCGCACTGACGGGGATCGCGTCCACGGCCAGCAGCACGGGCCCGGTGTGCGCCAGGCGGACCAGGACGGACTGGTGGCCCGGCACATGGCCGCCGGAGGCGATCAGCTCGACGCCGGGCAGGAGTTCGGTGTCGCCCTCGACCGTGCGGTAGCGCAGGCCCGGCACGTCCCACAGCGGACGTGACGCCTCCAGCCGCGGCACGGTGCCCGAGCGGGCCAGGTCGAGGTGCTCGCGCTGGATCACGAACTCGGCGCCCGTGAAAGCGGAATGACCGCCGACGTGGTCGGGGTCGAGATGGGAGCAGACGACGGTGTCGACGTCCTCGGGGCGGACGCCGAGGCGGGACAGCGTCGCCACCACGTCCTCGCCCTCGGCGACCTGGACGGGCCCGCCGCCCGGCGCCGCCCCGGTGTCGACCAGCACCGTACGCCCGTCGTCGGTGCGGATCAGATAGCCGGGCACCGGCGCCTGGAGCCCCGGGATGGTGCCCAGCCTCAGCAAGTACAGCCTCATTCTGCGCGTTCCCTTCCGGCGCGGCGGGTTGCCGCTGCCGCCCGGCATGGTGGGCGCGCGCGCTCGAGCGGCGCTCAAGCGGAGGCGATCACACTCGGCGCAAGCGCGCCGTCGGACAGAGGAGAGCCCCGTGACGCACGCAGCAGACGAGACGTACCTGGCAGGGGAGGGAGAGCCGGACCCGCAGCGGTGGCGCGCCGCCGCAGTGATCCTCGTGGCCATCGCCCTCGACCTGATCGACACCACGATCGTGAACGTGGCACTGCCCGTGCTGCAGACCGACCTGGGCGCCGGAAAGGCGGCGCTCCAGTGGGTGGCCGCCGCGTACACGCTCACCTTCGCCCTCAGCCTGATCACCGTCGGCCGGGTCGGTGACATGCTCGGCCGCAAGAGGATGATCTCCATCGGCATCGTCGTGTTCGTCGCCGCCTCGCTGCTGTGCGGCGCGGCGCAGAGCACGGAGATGCTCATCGCCTCCCGGGTGCTGCAGGGCCTGGGCGGCGCCATCGTGATGACCCAGGGACTGTCCGTCTTCCAGGTCAGCTTCCCGCCCAAGGAACGCGCCGCCGTCTTCGGCATGTTCGGCGCCCTGTCCGGGGTCGCCGCGATGCTCGGCCCGGTGCTGGGCGGCGTGCTCGTCAACGCCGACCTGTTCGGCTGGTCGTGGCGCCCGATCTTCCTGGTGAACGTGCCGGTCGGTCTGTTCGCCCTGATCGGGGTGAACCTGTACGTGCGCGAGTCGCGTTCGCCCAACGTCAAGCACCTGGACCTGGTGGGTGTCGCCCTGGTGACGCTGGCCCTGCTGTCGCTGCTGTACCCGCTGGTGCAGGGCGAGCAGGACGGCTGGCCCACCTGGTCGTTCGTCGCCATGGGCTGCTCGGTGCCGCTGTTCGTGATCTTCGGTCTGTACGAGCGGCGCAAGGCGTCCCGGGACGGCTCCGCGCTGGTGGAGCCGAGCCTGTTCAAGGAGCGGTCGTTCGTGGCCGGTCTCCTGGTGATGCTGAGCTTCTTCGCCATCATCTCGGGCCTGTTCTTCCCGTTCACCCTGTATCTGCAGGTAGGTCTCGGGTTCTCGCCGCTGGCGGCGGGTCTCGCCACTGTGCCCTTCTCCTTCGGCGCGATGATCACCTCGTCGTTCTCGGCGGTCCTGGCGATCAAGATGGGCCGCAAGGTGCTCAGCATCGGCATGGTGATCATGGGTGTCGGCATGGTCGCCCTGATCTGGACGATCGACCACTTCGGTTCCGCCACCGGCGGCTGGGACCTGGCGCCGGCGCTCGCCGTGCTCGGTCTCGGCCTCGGCTTCGTCATCTCGCCGGTGGTCGACATCGTGCTGGGCGGGGTCCCGGTGGAGCACGCCGGCTCCGGCTCCGGGGTGCTGAGCACCGCCGACCAGCTCGGTGCCGCCGCGGGTGTCGCCGTCATCGGCGTGCTGTTCTTCAACCTGCTGGCGGGACAGGCGGTGCCCGGCGCGAACACGGCACTTCCCGAACTGCGCAAGGAGCTCACCGCGGCCGGGGTCGCCGCGCCGGCCCAGGACACCATCGCGGCCAACTTCCGCGCCTGCGCGAAGGAGAGCGGCAAGAACGAGGACGCGGGTGCCCCGCCCGCCGTGTGCCGGCGGATCGTCCCGGCCGGGGCGGTGCCCGCCGGCCAGGAGCAGCGCGTCGGCAAGGCGCTCGCCAAGGCTTCGGACAAGGCCCGCAAGGAGGGCTACGCCAAGGCCACGGGCCATGTGCTGTGGTACGAGGTCGGCGTCATCGGCCTCGGCTTCCTGCTCACCTTCATGCTGCCCAAGTACGCCCGCAAGCCCGAGTGGGAGCAGGGCGACGAGGGCGACGCGGGTGGTGAGGAGACGCCGGAGAGCGGCGGCTCCGGCCCGGCGCCCCGGGCGCACACCGCCGAACGCGCCTGACCCACTCGCGGGGAGACCGACGCCCGGAGGACCGGACCGGGCGTCCGGGGCCGCCGTACGCGCACACCCGCGTACGGCGGCCTCGCCGTGCGCCGGGCTGTAGAGCCCTTCGAGCCGCTCTGCAGAACCCGGCGCCACGCTGGCCGCGCAACCGCGGTCCGGCTGTCGTCCCCCTGGAGGGTCCGTGTCCCGTCGTCTGTTCACCTCGGAGTCCGTGACCGAGGGTCACCCCGACAAGATCGCTGACCAGATCAGCGACACCGTTCTCGACGCGCTGCTGCGTGAGGACCCGGCCTCCCGGGTCGCCGTCGAGACGCTGATCACCACCGGTCTGGTGCACGTGGCCGGCGAGGTCACCACCCGGGCCTACGCGCCCATCGCCCAGCTGGTCCGCGACCGGATCACCGAGATCGGCTACGACTCCTCGGCCAAGGGCTTCGACGGCGCCTCCTGCGGGGTGTCGGTGTCGATCGGCGCGCAGTCGCCGGACATCGCCCAGGGCGTGGACACCGGCGGCGCGGGCGACCAGGGGCTCATGTTCGGTTACGCGACCGACGAGACGCCCACCCTGATGCCGCTGCCGATCTCCCTGGCACACCGCCTGTCCAGGCGCCTGTCGGAGGTCCGCAAGGACGGGACGGTCCCCTATCTGCGCCCGGACGGCAAGACGCAGGTCACCATCGAGTACGACGGCGACAGGGCGGTCCGCCTCGACACGGTGGTCGTCTCCTCCCAGCACGCGAGCGACATCGACCTCGGCTCGCTGCTCACCCCGGACGTCCGGGAGCACGTGGTGGATCACGTCCTCGGCCAACTGGCCACCGAGGGCCTGAAGTTGGACACCGAGAACTACCGTCTCCTGGTCAACCCGACCGGCCGCTTCGAGATCGGCGGCCCGATGGGCGACGCGGGTCTGACCGGCCGGAAGATCATCATCGACACGTACGGCGGCATGGCCCGGCACGGCGGCGGCGCCTTCTCCGGCAAGGACCCGTCCAAGGTGGACCGCTCGGCGGCGTACGCGATGCGCTGGGTGGCCAAGAACGTCGTCGCCGCGGGTCTCGCCTCGCGCTGCGAGGTGCAGGTGGCGTACGCGATCGGCAAGGCCGAGCCGGTGGGTCTGTTCGTGGAGACCTTCGGCACCGCCAAGATCGACCACGAGAAGATCGAGAAGGCCATCGACGAGGTCTTCGACCTGCGTCCGGCCGCGATCATCCGCGACCTCGACCTGCTGCGTCCGATCTACGCCCAGACCGCCGCCTACGGCCACTTCGGCCGTGAACTCCCGGACTTCACCTGGGAGAAGACCGACCGCGTGGACGCCCTGCGCAAGGCCGCGGGGGTGTGAGGTGCGTATCGCCGTCACCGGGTCCATCGCCAAGGACCACCTCATGTCCTTCCCGCACAGGTTCGCCGACCAGCTCCTCGCGGAACGCCTGGACCGGATCTCGCTCTCCCTGCTGACGGACGAACTCGAGATCCGCTACGGCGGGGTCGCCGCCAACATCGCCTTCGGGCTCGGCTCGCTCGGCCTCGACCCGCTGCTGGTCGGCGCGGCCGGCGCCGACTTCGCCGACCAGGAGGTCTGGCTGAAGGAACACGGCGTCGACACGGCGGGCGTGCGCATCAGCGACACCCTGCACACCGCGCGCTTCGTGTGCGCCACCGACACCGCCCAGAACCAGATCGGCTTCTTCTACGCCGGCGCGATGGCGGAGGCCCGCCACATCGACCTGCCCGAACTGCTCGCCCGTACCGGCGGCGCCGACCTCGTCGTCATCTCCCCCGACGACCCGGACGCCATGGTCCGTCATGTCCGCCAGTGCGTGCGCCTCGGCGTCCCCTTCGTCGCCGACCCCTCGCAGCAACTGGCCCGGCTGGACCGCGCCCAGACGCGGGCCCTGCTCGACTCCCCGCGCTGGCTGTTCACCAACGAGTACGAGGCCCTGCTCATCCAGGAGCGCACCGGCTGGACGGAACAGCAGGTGCTGGGCCGCGTCGGCACCTGGGTCACCACGCAGGGCGAGCGCGGCTCCCGGATCACCCGCGCGGGCCGCACCACGACCCTCGTCCCGGCCGTCGCGTCCCGGGGCGCCGTCGATCCCACGGGCGCCGGGGACGCCTACCGGGCCGGCTTCCTCGCCGCCCTGGCCTGGGAGCTGGACCTGGAGGACGCGGCCCGGCTGGGCAGCGCCGTCGCCTCGGTGGTGCTGGAGAGCCGCGGCACCCAGACCTACGCCCTGGACGGCAACGACCTCCTGGACCGGCTGTGCGGCACCTACGGCGCCGGCGCGGTACGCCGTCTCATCCCCAGGCTGGGGGCGCTGTCATGACACCGGCGGCCCGGGCCGCGGCGCTGCGTGAGGCCCTGGCCACCCGGGTGGTGGTGGCCGACGGGGCGATGGGCACGATGCTCCAGGCCCAGGACCCCTCCCTCGACGACTTCCAGCAACTGGAGGGCTGCAACGAGGTCCTCAACGTCACCCGCCCCGACATCGTCCGTTCGGTCCATTCGGCCTACTTCGACGCGGGCGTCGACTGCGTCGAGACCAACACCTTCGGCGCCAACCACGCGGCGCTCGCCGAGTACGAGATCCCCGAGCGCGTCGCCGAGCTGTCCGAGGCCGGGGCCCGGATCGCCCGTGAGACGGCGGACGAGTTCGCCGCCCGGGACGGCCGGCTGCGCTGGGTGCTGGGTTCGATGGGCCCGGGCACGAAGTTGCCGACCCTGGGGCATGTGTCGTACGGCGTCCTGCGCGACGCCTATCAGCAGAATGCCGAGGGACTGCTCACGGGCGGCTCGGACGCCCTGCTCGTGGAGACCACGCAGGACCTGCTCCAGACGAAGGCGGCGGTCCTCGGCGCCCGACGCGCACTCCAAGCACTGGGCGCCGACGTTCCGTTGATCGTGTCGGTGACGGTGGAGACGACCGGCACGATGCTGCTGGGCTCGGAGATCGGTGCCGCGCTGACCGCTTTGGAGCCGCTGGGCATCGACATGATCGGCCTGAACTGCGC